>CAZPNT010000019.1:0-11595 GCA_964588055.1 uncultured Candidatus Poseidoniales archaeon
CCATACTACTGAATGGGATTACATGCCCGGGCCATCTAGGATCGCCGCGGCGATAGCAATAACACAGGAGGACTAAGATTGGGAAATTTTGTTTTCAAGTTGCCCGATATAGGAGAGGGAGTGGTCGAGGGAGAGGTTGTTCAGTGGCATGTCTCAGTTGGGGAATCTGTTTCCGAGGACGACCCAATCGTGGATGTAATGACCGACAAGGCGACTGTGACAATTCCTTCTCCGGTTAGTGGAGTGATCAGTTCTCTTAGCGGGGATGTGGGAGATATGATTGCTGTTGGTTCGAGCCTGATGGAAATCGATTCAGAGGACGAGGGAGGGGATAAGGCAGCCATAGAGGATGCCCCTGAGAAAGAGCCAGAGCCAGCCCCTGACCCAGAAACACCAGCAGAACCATTGCTGGAAGAAACTCCCAAGGCACCCGAACCAGCAACAACCCCCAAGGCCTCTACTTCACCTGCTCCGAGCCAAGCAACTACTGGGAGAGTTCTCGCTAGTCCGGCGGTAAGAAAGAGGGCGAGGGAGAACGAAGTAGACCTAGCAAACGTAAGGGGATCAGGACCTGCAGGCAGGATCAGGCACGCAGATTTGGACGCATTCATCGCGGCTGGAGGAGCCGTATCCGGTGCACCCCCAATGGCGTATTCGCTTAAGAGGACGGAAGTTACCCCGGTGAAAGTTGTCGGTCTGCGTAGGAAGATCTCAGAGCAGATGAGTCTCTCAAAGAGCAGAATACCTCACTTCTCATATTTCGAAGAAGTGGACATCACGGAATTGGAGTCACTGAGGCAGATACTCAATTCAACAAGGGACGAAAGCCAGCCGAAGCTAACTTATTTGCCGTTCATCATGCTCGCCTTGGCCAAAATAATGCCGGATCATCCGGAGTGCAATGCCCACTTTGACGATGATTCGGGAGTTGTGAACAGGCATTCAGCGGTAAATTTGGGCATTGCGACGCAGACTGAAAGGGGCCTGTATGTTCCAGTGGTCAAGCACGTGGAGGCGATGGATGTCTGGAAGACGGCCTCTGAAATGCAGAGAGTTTCTGGCTCTGCAAGAGATGGCAGCGCCAGTCTAGATGAGTTGTCTGGTTCGACGTTCACGATAACAAGCCTGGGCAGGGAAGGGGGGTTGGGCGCTACACCAATAATCAACCACCCCGAAGTGGCAATTCTCGGGGTACACAAAGCGAGAGAGATGCCAGTGGTCAGAAGTGGCGCGATTGTTGTTCGCAGGATAATGAACCTTTCAAGCGCTTTCGACCATAGGGTTGTTGACGGTGCCGATGGTGCCTCCCTCATTCAGCACCTCAAGAGAATGCTGGAGAGCCCGGCACTCATATTCATGTGAGGTTCTGCAATGGTCGAATCACGAAAATGCCAGGTCTTGGTCGTCGGGGCCGGCCCTGGTGGATATGTGGCAGGGATCAGGTCAGCCCAGTTGGGACTTGACACCATAGTAGTGGAGGGCGACAAAGCCGGGGGTACGTGCCTGATTAGAGGGTGCATTCCAAGCAAAGCCATAATCCACGCTGCTGAGAGGTTCGAGAATCTTCGTCAACATTCTGAAGAAGGGGGGCACATGGGACTGATGGTTTCTGGTAAGCCAGAAGTTGACATGGGTGCTCTAGTTTCTTGGAAGGACTCTATCGTGGACAGGCTGAACAAAGGCGTCGAGAGCCTGCTTAATGCAGCTGGTGCAGAGTTGGTCAAAGGTTGGGCAAACTTCGATGGGCCCAAGAGTTGCATCGTGGAAAACGGTGGTGAAGGAATAAAAATCGAAGCTGAAAACGTGATTATTGCCACGGGCTCCAGCCACATCGACCTGCCATTCATGCCTTGTGACGAGGAATTCATACTCTCTTCGACGGGGGCATTGGACATGCAGGCTCTGCCGAAGAGCGTGGCTATCGTTGGAGGTGGCTACATCGGACTGGAGCTGGGTTGTGCTCTTGCCAAACTCGGGACAGAGGTGACAGTTGTGGAAGGCCTAGGAAGCATTCTGGCGATAATGGACAAGGAGATTAGGAGGCCGCTGGACATCTGGCTCAAAAAGCACAAGGTAGCGATACACACGGAATCTCTGGCCAGGGGTGCGGAACTGAAGGGCAAGGGTGCATCGAGAAAGGTCGAGCTTACATTCGAAAAGGATGGCTCTGAACACACTGTAAAGGTGGACAAGGTCCTAGTCACGGTGGGAAGGAAACCCAACACTAAGGGATGGGGGCTAGAGAATATGGGAGTCAGGATGGATGGTTCTGGGACGTTCATCCGTACAGACAGGCAATGCAGAACATCCGTACCTGGAGTTTTCGCTATTGGCGACGTATCGGGAGAGCCGATGCTGGCTCACAAGGCGAGTGCTGAGGGCGAGATGGTTGCCGAGATAATTGCCGGCCACAAGAGGGAGTTCGACAAAGTCGCAATTCCTGCAATAGTATTCACCGAACCTGAAATTGTCTCAGTTGGCCTGACCCCAGATGAAGCCAGGGAGAGAGGCGAGGAAGTTATCGTAGGAAAATTCCCCTTGGCCGCGAATGGGAGGGCTCTGAGCCTTGAGGCCGAAAAGACGGGTGGATTCATCAGAGTAACTGCAAGGGAGTCCGATCACGTAATCCTAGGGGTTCAAGCTGTGGGAAGCCATGTAGCAGAATTGCACTCAGAATTCGTTCTTGCACTTGAGATGGGCGCACTGCTAGAGGACATTGCCGGGACAGTTCACGCACATCCAACCATGTCTGAGGCGTTTCACGAAAGCGTTCTCAAGACCCTGGGGCACGCCATCCACATAAGTTGAGGTTTCTGATGGGAAGAGTCAGCGTACTCAATTGCGGGGTCGTGGATTACGACGTAATCTTCGAGTTAATGAAGGACCTCCAGAAGAAGAGGATTTCAGAAGAAATTGGGGACACCCTGATCTTCGTGCAGCATCCCGAAGTGGTGACTATTGGTCCGAAAGCTGTTAGAGATAATGTCGAGGTGCGGGGCTATCCAACGACCAGGACCGATAGAGGTGGGGGAGTCACGTGGCACGGCCCGGGACAACTCGTGGTCTATCCAATAATAAAATGGGGAATCGGCGAACAGAGCGTGAGGGGAGTGATAGGAAAGCTCGAGGACTGGGCGATAAGAGCTCTAGAGGAGTGCGGAATACCTTCCTACAAGGACCCGGAGATGCAGGGAGCCTGGGTGGATGGTTACAAGGTATGCTCAATTGGCCTTTCATTCCTACACTGGGTGAGTCGCCATGGGATGTCAATCAACGTCGACACTCCTGAGAGGAGAGTCGAGGACCTAGAGTGCTGTGGAATTCCAGCAGGAAAGCACACTAGCCTGTCAAAACTTGGGTACACCGCCGACGAAGATGGCAAATCAATAGACGTGAGCATGGTTGAGAGGAACCTAATCCGTACTTGTGAAGAGGTCCTAGGAAGGACACCTTCAGAACAGAATGATTGGATTCCGGAGATGGCAATTTGACTAGGCCAATGAGAGGAGAGCTCGCGGGACACTGGATTCTGAATCCAGAAATCTGCTTCCTGAACCACGGTTCTTTCGGAGCGACGCCCGTGTCTGTTCTGGAAGAGCAAAGCAGACTGAGGCGTCTGATTGAAAGCGACCCTGTTAGATTCTTCGAGAGAGATTACATGGAAATGATGGGGGAGGCCATAGGAAAGTTATCTGAATTCATTAATGCTGATTCGGAGGGACTTGCATTCGTTAAGAACACAACAGAGGGAGTGAACACAGTCCTAAGAAGCCTGAAGTTGGAACCAGAGAACGAGATAATCGTAACAAATCACAGCTACCAAGCTTGTTGGAATGCTGTTGATTTCGTGACCGAGAGGGCCGGTGCGAAGACCGTAGTGGTGGACATTCCTTTCCGAGTCAAGAACGAGCAAGAGATTGTTGACCTAGTAATGGGAGCGGTCACTGAAAACACAGTTCTTGCTCTGATAGACACCGTAACAAGTGCAACCGGGCTCAGAATGCCTTTCGAGGCACTGGTGGAAAAAATGCAGGGCTCGGGAGTCGATGTTCTCCTAGATGCTGCACATGGCCCGGGAATAGTGCCACTTGACCTGAAAGAAATGGGAGCAGCATATTGCACAGGGAACTGCCACAAGTGGATCTGCACCCCGAAGGGATCGGCATTCCTGCACATCAGGTCGGATAGGAAGAATATCGTAAGGCCACTGAGCATCAGCCATGGCTATAGCTTCGAGGGAACGGAACAGGAGAGGTTCGAGTTCGAGTTCGGATGGCCTGGAACACAGGACCCAACGCCCTGGCTTTGCGTCCCTCACGCGATAGAATTCATAGGAGGACTTGTAGAGGGTGGGTGGAAGGAAATAATGGACAGAAACAGAGAGCTTGCCCTACTGGGAAGAGACATCCTTTGCGATGCCCTAGGAACTAGTCCCCCCGTACCAGACTCGATGGTATCATCCATCGCGGCAGTTGAGATGCCGTATGAAGGCGAGGTGGGGCCTATGAGCCTAGAGGGGGATCCCTATCACAACTTCCTACTAGATGAGTTCGGAATCCAGGTCCCAGTATTCCCGTGGAGACACCACAATACGAGATACATCAGAATCTCTGCTCAACTATACAACAATGTGGAAGAGTACAAATTCCTAGCAGATTGCTTGAGAAGGTCTCTTTGAAGTTGGGAAACCATTGAATGGAGAGGGGTGTGCCGAGATGCATGCCAGAGGTGGTTGTGGCCCTTACCGGTGCATCCGGAGCGCAATACTGTGTGAGGTTGATCGATGCACTGGTAGAACACGGATGGTCCGTGAGATTGATTGTAACCAGCACAGGGGCAATTAATCTCGATCTCGAGTGCGCAATGACCCCGAGCGAGTTGGCTTCAAAGAAGGGGGTGACTCTAGAAGACAATGGAAACCTAGCTGCAAAATCGGCTTCTGGTTCAGCAAGATTCGATGCATACGTCGTCTGCCCCGCAAGTGGGACCACGATAGGTAAAATCGCTGCAGGTATTAGTGACAACCTCGCTACGAGAAGCGCACTGGTAGCCATGAAGGAGAGGAGGAAGCTAATCATAGTCCCCAGAGAGGCCCCTTACTCGACTCCTCACCTAAAGGCGATGTTCAATCTCTCTGAATGGGGGGCTGTAATCTTGCCGGCTAGCCCGGGATTCTACAATTCTCCGAAAAACATCGATGACCTGGTAGACTTCGTTGTGGCTAGGATTCTCGACCAGTTGGGAATTGAACACTCGATAGGGAAAAGATGGTCGGGCGACGAAGTACCCGTTGAAGAGTGACTCCTAACTTGTCCTTTATTGGAATGGGTTCAATAGTAGTGGAAAGTGCTGAATCACTGATAGCATGACCGAATGGCTCCAAGGACTCAACAGGCCATCATCTACCGTTCTTGTTGCTGGAATGGTAGTTCTCGGAGCAGCAGGAGGGGGGCTGTTGTTCGGGGAAGAGTTGTCCGATTGGGTGAGTGGAAGTACGGACTACGAACTAATCGATTTTGATTCTAACCAAACTAGAGCCTATGCTCAGGGACTTGTGGATCTGGGGGATCCTGTCTGGGGAGGGAGGCTTTCGGGAACGGTTGAGGAGGAGAATGCGGCCCAGTCGATTAAGACCAACTTCTCAAACAGTGGGCTTCCTTCTACTCTCGAAGAGTTTGAAGTCCCTCTATACTACATGGGCAATTCCTTCGAACTAATGATTTGCAATTCTGGCATCCTTGGAGGGATTTTCGGAGGCCCTACTCCTTGCTCAGTCGCGGACGTCAACCGAGAAGAGACTGAATTCCAACATACTGTTGACTTTGTTGTTCAGGGCTATAGCGGAAGCGTCAACATCCCAGCTAGCAGCGATATCGATGTTGTCGATCTTGGCATGGGAAATGAGTCTCAAGACTGGGACTCTGCTAGCAATGGAATTGGCTTGGTCTGGCTCCTAGATGGAGAGAACGGGGGGCCGGGGACGGAGAGCAACACCGTGCTGATGAAGAGGGCCCAGGAAAACGGCCTTAGAGGGTTAATCACAGTAAATTCCAGGCAAAACTGCGACGATTTGGTTGACGGTGATTGTGTGCCATACTCGAAGTCCCTGGATATTACTCAGTTTGAGGAGAGGCCCTATGACATTGGCTTCGTGATGGTATCCAGAAGCGTGGGCGAGGAGATAATGGAACAAGTGGTAAACTCGGATGGCATGCTAGGAATACAAGTAGAAGTGGATAACCAAAACAATGGGAACATACACGTCCCTTGCGGGATCCTAGAGGGCGAGACGGACGAGTTGATTGTCGTCGGGGCTCACCATGACACTGTGTACAATGGGCAGGGAGCCGTGGACAACACTGCTGGTACTGCCACGGTGATGGAAATGGCAAGGCAATTCGGAATACTTCAGACTGAGCTTGGGAATCCAGAGATGACGGTTTACTTCTGCACTTGGGGCGGAGAGGAAGAAGGGCTCTGGGGATCAAAGGAGTGGGTAGAAAAGCACAGAGAAAACTTGGCTGAAAATCTCAGGCTGTACATAAATCTGGACATGAATCACGTGGATTCGGAGAGGAACTCTGGGGTGACTCTGCAAGGTAACAGCCCATCTGACGTCCAGCACATCAAAGGCTTGGTTGAGGAGTTCTCCTCAACCTATCCTGATCTCTCCGAGAAGTACAGCATCACAGTTCGGAACCTAGATTCTGAGCAGATGCCTTACAATTCAGATCACGCCCCCTTCGTATACGAAGTTCATCAAGAGGAAGGCGATTTTGGGCTAGCGATGCTTTGCTACGGTTCTGGGTCTTCGGAATACCACACTTACTTGGACAACATGGATCGATTCAACGAAGAGAGCCTGGCTGTATCCGGGATAATCTACGGTTCTCTAGTTCGGCATCTAGCTTGGGGCTAAGCAGAACAGAAAGAGACAACTTCGTCGTAATCTGGCTCTACCCCTGGATTTTCAGCGACCCAACGATACTGGACCACCCCTTCTCTATCGACTATGATTACTGCACGATTTGCACTCACATAACCGTCGAGACCACCGAGCCCGACAAATTTAGCATCGTATGACTCGACTACATCCCTATCTAAATCTGAAAGTAATTCGAATTCTAAGTTGTACCTCCTCGCGAACTCTGCATTGGCCCACGGGGAGTCTACGCTTATTCCCAATACAGTCGCGTTGCAATCGTTCAACTTGGCAATGTTTTCTTGAAATGTGCACATCTCTTTGTCGCAAACACCAGTAAATGCTCCTGGATAGAATGCCATAATCACGGTCTTTCCTTGGTAGTCAGATAGTGTTACTTCTTCTTTTGAAGTGTTCTTCAATGTAAAATCAGGGGCCTTGTCGCCTACTTTAACCATGAAGATGGCGGGAGGTTGCATATTTTGAACATGCCTAGATTCACATTCTCTCCGGAACATCGATCCCCATTATCCCCAACCCCAGTTCTAATTCGCGAGCGGTAAGATCGCACAAGGCAAGCCGCCTATTGGAAAGCACAACATTCTCCTCCTTCAGTATACTACAATTTTCGTAAAATGAGGCAAATGAGGATGCTACAGAATGCAGATGTTTGCAAAGCTTGTGAGGGTTAAAGGTAGAGACTGAGTCATCTAAAATTGAAGGAAATTCTACGAGTCTCCTAGAAAGTGACAACTCTTCTTTGCTTAGGATGCTTAGTTCTCCTTCCAGTAAAGATTCGAAGTTAACCCTGAGAGGTTCCCTGTCCCCTCCCCACTTTCTGAAGATGCTGCATATTCTGGCGTATGCGTATTGGAGGTATGGAGCAGTGTTGCCCTCGAAGGATAGCATTCTCTCCCAATCGAATACGTAATCCTTGGTCCTCTCGGTGGAGAGATCGGCGTACTTGACTGCACCGATCCCCACGGCTCGTGCCACGTCTTCCCTTTCTCTTCCTACCAAGTCTGGATTCTTTTCATCGATCGCATGCTCGGCACGCCTAATTGCTTCTTGTAGAAGATCGTGGAGCTTTATCACCTCGCCCTCCCTACTCTTCAGAACCTTGCCGTCAGTATCCAAAACGGAGCCGAAGTTTACGTGCACTGCTTGGTGATTATCGCTCATGAACCGAGCTTTCCTTGCTACTTGGAACACCATCTCGAAGTGCTGTTTTTGGGGAGTCCCTACGACATAGAGGAACCCATCGCACCCGAGTCTCTCTACTCTGTCTATTATGCAGGCTAGATCGGAGGTGCTGTAGTTATAGCCGCCATCTGCCTTCCTAATTATCATTGGAAGGGGTTCGCCATCTCGATTAACCCAGCCTCCTGGGAAAACGACATCAGCGCCTTCGCTCTCCTCAAGAACTCCCGAATCTCTGAGCCTTTCAACGACCTCGGGTAGTAGTTCTTGGTAGCTTGACTCGCCCATGATGTCATCGTCCGTAAGCAAGACCCCGAGCATCGAGTAAACTTCGTTGAAATACCTCATCGACTCGTCTACTAGAATGCGCCACAATCGAAGGGTCTCTTCGTCCCCTCCTTGTAACAAAACTACACGGCTCCTGGAACGATTTGCAAATTCTTCGTTCGAGACGAACTTAGACCTAGCCTGCTTGTAGAAGGAGTCTAGGTCCCCTACTCCCAATTCATTTGCAGCGCGATCTTCACCCAAATCCAGGAGGTGCTCGATCAACATGCCGAATGGCGTCCCCCAGTCTCCGACGTGGTTCTCCCGAATTGCCACGTGCCCCTTGAATTCCAGCATCCTCACAATCGTGTCACCGATAACCGTGGATCTAAGATGGCCCACATGCATCTCCTTTGCGACATTTGGTGCCGAGTAATCTACGGCGAAGGTTTTCTTTTCATCAAGCCCCACTCCAAGCCGTGAATCAGGAAGAAGTTCTGATATTCGTTTCGACAGCCATTCCGGTTTGGCGCTGATATTTACGAAGCCGCTTGTAGAAGAAACAGTGGCGAATGAATGCAAGTCTCCCTCAACAAGTTCGGAAATCTGGTTGGCGATTTCCTGAGGGGACTTTCTCATAATTCCAGCCAGTGAGTGACATGGCAGTGCAACATCTCCGTGATCCTCCACGGTTGCCTTTCCAATGAGAGGTAGCCATGTAGAGTCTGGGACATCTAGTGAATTCATGGCCTTGGAGAAAGCGGGTTTCAAATCATTAATCAGTTCCCTAATAATAATCACCTCATGAAATTGGGTATCTCAACAGGGCAGCTATTCCCCCAAAGGCAGTGTTCAGAGTTGAGCCCTCCTCCGTATCTAGAGAAATGATTCGTACCTTTGCCGAGGTGTGGCCGGCCAAAACCGTGAGTTCGTCGATTAAGTCCATCGAGTTCTCCTCGTCTTCAGATACCTTTTCTGACTCGCATTCTGGACAAATCGGTGGTGCGGAAAATTTGTCATGCGAGGTTTTCCAAACATTCTTGCAGCCTTTGCAAAACCATTGGACTCTTCTCTTTGTTACCGCCTCGGATAGCAATAGAGTCTCCACCGCTCCTTGGTCCAGTGCTGAGCGAATCATTATCTCCCCATATGTTGCCTTGGGATTTGTCTGCATCACCTCCTGCAGGAATCGGTCAACTATAGTCCTCTCAACGTCTAACTCAATCTGGTCCATTGTAGAGCCAGCGCGTTGCACCAATTCCCTCAATCCGCTCTCGTTGGAGTAACCGACGTCGAAGAATGGCTCGGCAATTAGCTTCTTTATCTCGTGGTGAAAATAGTCGTTCTTTACAACGAAGTCCTTTGTTGCTCCTGGACCTCCGATGATAACTCCCTTCAGGTCCTGGACCATCGGGAGCCAATAGTTGCACGCTCTCTCTGTGGCTTTCTTGAAAAAGTTGTGAGCCGCTTCCTCAATTAGGCGCTCGAACCTCTGTGCAGACTGCCCCCCTCTTCCGTGTTTGGAAGGGACCAGTGACGTGATGTGTTCCTGGAAATGCAGTCTTTTGCCCGATGCCAGCCCATATGCGGCCTCGGACCTGTCAATTACGAATAGACCGTATGAAGTGCGATCGATTAGCATCTCTTCTAATTGGCTGATTTCGAAAGTAGAGTCGCACCTGTATCTGAATGATGAAAATGGCTCAGGAGGGTCATCTATTACTGTAGACGTCAATCTTGACTTGTTATTTCCGACAATAACGTGTCCAACGAATATTGCTATGCCCCCCTCTCCTGGAGTCTTGTACCTGTTTAGAGTAGAAATGGCGGATTCTAAAGCATCCGTTACGTGCTTCTTTGTTGATTTTGACTTGATATTAGCTGCCTGGCCCATCTCGTTTCCTAGTTGATGACGAACATCGCTAATCATCTTCTCCGGGGGGATGACTACAGTAACCAGCTCTGTCCCCATTCCCTTCATTGCAGAAAGTTCCTGGAGGGCCTTCTTTAGTCGGAGCCTCCGGTGCTGTTGTTCTAGCTCATCGGACATGCTTCTCCTCCGTGTTCAGCCGCGAAGGGCGGCATTTCAACCCTTCAGCGCAACTAGAGCATACGTATTGAAAGGCAGGGTGCCGACCTATGGTCGATGGCGACGGTTGTTGTTGCTCTGGGCGGGAGCCTTTTGAGGCCGGAAGTCGAGGAGCGTCACAAATGGCTGAAAGAAATGGTCGGAGTTGTAACGGCTAGCGTAAGTTCTGGAGTTAAACTTGCATTGGTAGTTGGAGGGGGAGCTCCTGCACGAGAAGGGATAGAGTTGGCCAGACCGGTGATTGAAGACTTGAGGCACCTGGATAGAATCGGGATTGCGGCCACTAGGTTGAATGCTACAATAGTAAGAGAGGCGATCTCCGAAGGGGGGATCGAAGTTTCTGGGACAATTCCGAAGACTATCGAAGATGCAGTTAGGGAATTGTCTGATTTCCCCGTAGTTGTGATGGGGGGGACGGTGCCAGGGCATACCACTGACGCAGTTGCAATTAGGTTGGCCATACAATGCGAAGCGGAGAAGTGCGTAATTGCGACTAACGTTTCCAAGGTTCACTCGGACGACCCCAGAGAGAATCCGAATGCAGTGTCATTTGACAGACTTACCCTGGATGAATTGCAAGAAATTGTAGGTCCTCCGGAACATGCTGATGCGGGAGCATCGAAGGTCGTTGACCCGGTAGGGGTAGGAGAGGCCAGAGAACATGGCCTACCCTTGGATGTCCTCGATGGAAGGGATCCAGGGAGAATCTTCCTCTCCCTAAATGGGGAGGAGTTCGAAGGAACTAAGGTGAGATCATAATGGCCAGTAGGAAGGATACGATACTGAAAGCTGCACAGAGGACGGCAAAACAGGCTCACTCTGCGGCTACCCAGAGAAGGAAGCGATCTGCAGCTAGAGTCAACTTAGAGCCACATAGGCATTGCTCGGTTTGCTGGAAACCAATTTCTCTAGAGAGCGATCCGGCAATCTGTGGTGATGACGATTGCTCAAAGATGTTTGAACGTCGTGAGAAGTCTAGGAAGCGTTTCTCTTTCATCATGTATCTCGGAATTGCAGTTTTCGTAGGATTACTTGTAGTTCAGATATACATGGGAGCGTCAGGTTGAATCGTGGAGATTGAGGGGGAAAGTATCGATGATGGTCAGAATACTCTCCC
>CAZPNT010000020.1:0-11589 GCA_964588055.1 uncultured Candidatus Poseidoniales archaeon
TGGTGGGGCATACCGCTCTTGGTGGGAGGAGAGGAGGCTGAAGCCAATCGTCGAGTCCGTAAGGAAGGACGAGGGGAACGCTGCGGCCGAGAAGAGGAGCGCGAGAATGCTCTTGCTAACGTTCATGATCGCCGCAGGGGCGTTGACGGGCGAGGCATTCTACGGTGTAGAGGCTGCAATACTAGCGGTCTTGGACGAGATATCTGTTGGGGGGGAGGTACTCAAGCTGTACTCTTGGTGGCCTTATGCCAGGCTGGCCGGATTCGTAATCATCAACGTGGCACTAGGGATGGCGGTATACGTCCTTTTCAGAATGGCAGGAATCATCGGAGGAGGTGGTTCTAACGCCACACCCCCCAAGAAAGCCGCTCTGAAGCCAAAGAAAACGTCTGGCGTTATGGATGCCGAGCTGGCGGACTGAACATGTCCCAATCAAAGGAAATTCCCACCAGCGCGTGGCTGATGCTCTCTGTGGCTGTCATCGCTGTGTCCAGCGCGGGGATAGTCCTGCAGGAGATGTCCAATGTCAAACCCCTCCTACGTGCCTCTTGGAGGATGCAAGGGACATCATTGGTGCTACTTCCAGGGTTCATCTACCAGATTAACAGGATGGAAGGGCCATATCTAACCAGGAACGACTCCCTACTGATCCTAGCATCCAGCGGGTTCCTCGCAGCTCACTTCGGAAGCTGGGTCTGGTCGTTGGACCACACCAGCCTAGTGCATAGCCTGCTGTTCGTGAACACCCATCCGCTGATCGTGGTCGCACTGATGCCGATGATGGGGGAAGCGGTTCGCAGGGGGCATCTCGAGGGCGTAGTATTGGGATTCGCAGGAGCATTAGTGGCTCTGATGGATATTGGGGACGGTGGTCAGGTAACTCTGGTTGGCGATTTCGCTGCATTCATCGGAGCAGTCACTGTGGTCGGCTACATACTAGTGGGAAGGGAGCTCAGGTCTAACAGGAGCATGCCGATATTCGTATATGCCTTCCCCGTGACGCTGGGAGCAGGCTTGTGGCTTTCGGCGGGAACTGTGCTGATTGAAGGGACTTCCCTGGCATCCTTGAACCCGGAGGGATCGCTCCTAGGATGGACAGACCCCTATTGGATTGCTTGGGTGGCATACCTCTCACTCGGGCCAGGGCTCTGCGGTCACACCGGAGTAAACACAGTTCTGAGATGGATCCCCCCAATTATCGTCTCAATTGCAATGCTCATGGAGCCTGTCATCGGTGCCATAATCGGTTGGTTGTGGACGAGCGATGCTTTGATTGGCCCTCCCACCGTCATTGGTGGGCTGATGATGATGGCAGGAGCAATACGTGTCACTCTACAGGATAATGCCAATGCCGATGGGGAATCGGTTTCTTAACGAGCCCATCGTGCGGGAAACGTGCCACGTTTCCCAATCCTCCTGACCAATGACGATGGAATCCACTCCACGGGTCTACAGAAGCTAGCGGCCTCGTTGCATTCCCGTGGACACCCAATTGCGATCCTAGCCCCCCTGACCGAGCAATCCGCTGTCGGGATGAAGCTCACGCTTCGGGACGACATGGCATTCCAGGAGCATACCGACATAGCCGAGGAAATCAGGACCGATGACTCCACTCCCCTGCGCGTCTTCTCGCTCGATGGCTCCCCATGCGACTGCGTAATCGTCGCAATAGACGGGGGGTTGAGGTCTTGGGCCCCAGAGATACAACCATGGCTCTGCATCTCTGGGATAAATCGTGGTCCAAACCTCTCTGTAGACGTCCTTCACTCGGGAACCGTCTCCGCTGCCCGCGAGGCCTCCCTATACGGGATGCCATCACTGTCAGTAAGCCTCGCCACGTATTCTCACCAAGACTACTCGGCATCGATCGATGCAACTCTAATGCTCATCGATAGGCTATCCGAAACGGTCTCTTGTGAACCGAGCAACATCCTGCGTCCTGAGGGTTCGAGGAAACGACCAAGACAAGGAGTCGATGAAGAATCGATTAGGTCCTGGTTCCTTCAGGGAAATTTGTTTCTCAACCTAAATATCCCGGAATCATGGAAGGGGACATTTCAGACCGTACCCCTTGGAGCAAGATGGTACTACAATGCCACCGATATGATGGATAAGGACTCTGTGGGCGTGGCTTTCGAGGTAGGGGCCGCCCGAATCGTCGACGAGGATATCGAAATGATGGATTGCAACGCAATCGGCTCCGGAAGCGCCTCTATTACCCCTTTAGCCAGTTGGCCCCAGAACCACCCCCTTGGAATCCCTCAATCAGTTCTGGAGGCCTCTACAGAGATGGGCTCAGACGGGATGCCAAAATGGCTCTAGAACTCATCTAGAAGGTGATGCAGGATAGCGATGCAGGAGTGACCCTGCAACCATTCCCTTCCCAATGAGAGTGAAATTGCTCCGTCAAGCGTATCCTTATCTCTGTCAGAAAGGGGCATGTCATCCGATAGGATGAATCCCAGGCCCTTAGAATTAGGAATTTCAGAGAAACCCCCTCCTTCAGCATCAAGCACTATCGGGCATACCCCTCTTGCTCCCCACTCTTCTACAGTCTGCACCAAACCTCCTCCGGAATGCAGGATCCCTTTGGAAAACTGATTGAAACGGCCCCTTGGAGGGATCGGATGCTTCATTACGCCCTTTATTTGTCCAGCAATCGACCTTTCATCGGGCCTAACTCCACTTAGGTTGGTCCCGTCGAACCATATCCTTCTGCTCGGGCCAGGCCCTCCCATCAGATGTAGCATCACGTGACTTTCTCTTCGAATACCGTGTGAGACAAACAGACCAGCGTTAACCGCCCTAGCAAGTACATCCATCCTGCCTCCAGAGCCGGGTAGGTCATTCAGGTTAAGAGGCCCTTCACTGGGGGCCCTGTGACCGATGATCGCGAACCACCTTTCCAGATTATCACCCCAGATCGAGCTCTTCATCGAGCCCCATCATGGACTGCATCTGCCGCCTCATCTTCCTGTCTCCCCTGAATCCTCGCATCATCTTCTTGCTCCTGTTCCATTGAGTGATCAGCTCCTTGACCTCCCTCTCCTCGCACCCAGAACCCCTAGCTATCCTCCTAATTCTGCTAGATTTCAGAAGGAGGGGGTCATCCTTCTCCTCTTGGGTCATGGAGTCCATCACTATTCTGTACTTGTCCAGGTTCGATTGCATCTGCCTCTTCTGAGCAACTCCCATATTGCCCATTCCCCCGAACATAGCGTCGGGAAGGTGAGAGAGCACCTTGTCAAGAGTTCCAATTTTGCTCATCATCTCCATCTGGGCATACATGTCAGTAAGTGTGAATCTCCCTGACATCAGCCTCTTTGTTAGGCGCATAGCCTCCTGCTCGTCCAGGTCCTCAGGGGCTAGATCGATTAGCCCCTTGATGTCGCCCATGCCGAGAAGCCTGGAAATGAATCGATCGGACTCGAATTTCTCAATATCACCAATCTTTTCTCCCTCCCCTACAAAGACGATAGGAGCCCCTGTGGCGGAAACTGCGCTCAATGCGCCTCCTCCCCTTGCAGTACCATCTAGCTTGGTTACTATGGTGCCAGTTACCCCGACTAATTCATGGAATGTTTCGGCCATCGGACCGGCCGCCTGGCCAACCTGAGCATCGATAACAAGGAAGCGCTCAGAAGCATTCGCAATACTGGCAATCTCTAGCAACTCTTCCTTCAGCTCCTCATCCAGGCTGTCCCTGCCGGCGGTGTCGATAATCACAATATCCGCCGTCCCAACCTTGTTGAGCCCGTTTCGCACTATCTGTGATGCTGCCTTGGCTCCCGGCTCTCCATATACCTCTATACCTGTTCCATCGAGCATCTGACTAAGTTGCTCGAAAGCACCCGGCCTATGCACGTCCGCTTCTATTACTGCCACCTTAGCACCGTGAGACTTCCTCCACCAGTCGGCCAATTTTGCTGTCGTAGTTGTCTTTCCTTGCCCATATAGGCCCACCATCAAGACAGTTTGATTGTGGGGCTTTACGACCCTAGGTGGTCCAAGAATTCTCACTAGTTCCGAATATATCAGATTCATCGCATGTGTTTCGAGCCTTACACCCGGCCGCGGCTCCTCTTCCAACATCCCCCTTTCTACTCGTTCCGTTAGCTCCTTTGCCTGTCTGACGTTGAAATCTGCTTCGAGAAGTGCCCTTCTGAGTGACTTGCTTAGCTCCTTGACCGTCTCCTGGTCTACCTTCCTCTTCCCCTTTAGAAGCCCTATCGATCCGAGAACTCTACGCTTGAACCCCTCCAGAGCCATATTATCCCGCTACAATCGTGTCGTTTGAACGTTGTCTGGATTTAGTGCCTACCCCAGTATAACAGTGCGCTGTACTGAAAGGGAACGCATCTTCGGATGGATATGGCTGAGGCACCAATAGAGATGTGGGAGATGCAATTGGCCTTCGCCATAGGGTTGCTGGGAATCTATGTTGGTTGGAGAGGAACCATAGCAAGAATGACAGGATTCTATGACCTCTCAGGAGCAGCCAAGTCCCTCCTATTTGGGATAGTATCTGGAGTTCTAGCTGCTTCGGCGATAGACGCCCTGATACTCGCAGAAGTGAGGGGCCAATCCCAGAATATCATCTCTCTGAGCTCCATAGCATTCATGATAGCCTTGGCAGAATCATCTTTCGTCCTCTTTGTCCTTGGTAGATCTAGAACCGTGGGTCTGAGGGCATGTGCTCCTTACGGGTGGACGCTTGGGCTGGGGTTCGGTGCAATGCGCTCGGCCCACCTAAACGTACGGCTCTTCGATCCGGTTGTCTGGGAAGCGACCGGTTTCAATCCTCAAAACATCGCTCTCGCATGTCTACTGACAATTACCACTTGCCTGGCCCATGCATCCATCAGTACATGGCAGGGGTCCAAGATTCTAGACAATCAACGCTTTCGCCCACTGGTATATTCCTCGTTCGCCAGAATGGTAGTGATTCTCGTAACCGTACTTTCCATCTTCTTTCCATTGACAATCGCCCTGATAGCCCCATTCGTGGTTTGGTCTTGGTTCCCGGCCCAGGAGTCCTGGTTACCATCTGGAATGACTCCAGCAGCCAAGCAGGCCTATAGGCGGACACTCCGGCAATCCGTCTTGAACAAGTCTAGAGCCCAAAGCAGAATCAGAGGAGAAAGCGTGGAATCTGAAGAATAGCGCCATTTTTCTTTACTTTAGTCGATTTTCCGCATATGGCGCAGGATTATATCCAATTCACATATTCATTTAACTGAATGCGAGTGATTATCGCAGGTGCCGGCGAGGTCGGCCGTGGTGTGGCCGCAGCTCTCCGTGGCGAAAAGCGCGGGGTAGCATTGATTGATCCGGATCCAAATGCAATTAGCGATTCCCAGTCTCTAGATTGCTTGTTGATTACGGGCAATGCCCTCTCAAGAGACTCCCTAGTCAGAGCCGGAATCAGTGACGCCGAGATCATAGTATTCGCAACAAATGACGACAACGTCAATGTCCTGGGATGCGCATTCGCCAAAAGAGTATTCAGCGAACAGGTCGGAGACAGGACTGCTTCCGGACTAATCACTATCGCTAATGTCCGCGATTCAGAAATCACACACCCCTCTAGGGGAGCGGGTCCCTTGGAGAACTGGGCACGCACAAACTTCGTTGTTTCACCTTCTACTGATGTAGTGGAACAGCTAATTTCCGGGCTGGTATCCCCGTCTCTTTCGGACATCATTCCTCTTGGGGACAATGCATGGATAGTGGAATCTGCTGTTTCGGTCGGCTCCCCGATGGTAGGCTCAACAATTGACGATGCAAACTCTAGATCGGGAAAAGACCCAGATTACCCTCGTATCATCGCCATGAAGGCAGGAAGTAGGAAGGGACGCATAGTTTCCGGTAACGAGATCATACAACAGGGCGACATGCTGGTATTTGTCACTGGATCCACAAAATTCTTCGGCGAGATAGCTAGATTGGTCGGCGATGAGAATTCAGAGATGCCCGAGAAACCAACTGTAGCAATTTTCGGGGCAACTAGTTTTGGTAGCAAGTTGGCTGAGCACTATCTAAACACAGGGTCAAATGTGGTTATCATTGAACCCGATCTAGACTCAGCTAATGCTATCGTCGGCTCCCGAATAGGTGTTAACAAGAGGCTAGATGTCATTCACGGAGATCCTCAGGACGAGGATCTTCTTCGTGAACTAGCAGTCCAGGACCATGATATCGCAATCTCGACTCTCAGTGATGACAACCTGAATATATCCATCGCGATGAGGACATTCGACAAAGGCGTCTCCAGGACTGGATTGATTCTCAAAGATAGGGCTTTGGTCGAGGCAATACAGCGCATAGGACTCAGACCAGTCAGTAAACGCAGAGTAGCAGTAAAGTCGATACTCAAAGCTATTCACATGCATGTTCCAGGACTCTATGAGCCAATACCACGAATCCCCTCCTTGGTTTCGATGTCCGCCGAGATAAACTCTGGAAATGGACTAATAGGCAAGGAATTGGATGAAGTCGAGGATATCATCGGGGCAAACCTCGTGATGCTGGAGAGACTTGGAAGCGATGGAACATTCAACAACATAATCGAGGAAAACATCGGAACTATCCAAGAAGGTGACAGGCTCTATCTAATTCTCGAGATAGACGATGTAGGTAAGGCCGAGGAGTCGCTGCGGAGCTAGTATGCGTTGGGGAGTAGTTAGCCTAATTCTTGGGTGGACTATAGGTCTGGTCTCATTACCACTGATTGTGGTGGGCCTGTACAGCCTATATGCAGAAGGAATTGAACCTGCAATTCGTACCTTTGCTCTTCCAGCATTTATTTCCATTTCCTCGGGATATTTGCTGATTTTCCGATCCGGAGTATCTGAACCATCATCCATGGTCAGGGATCGGGAAGCCTTCGCATCAGTGGCCCTCGGTTGGATCCCGGTTGTGATCATCGGGGCTCTTCCACTTTGGCTTGGGGGGATGTTCCATGGTCCGTTCGGGCAGTACTGGCATCCCGGACAAGACAATTCACTTTCTCAAATAATGTACGGGTTGCTACACTCGTGGTTTGAATCTATGTCGGGATTCACCACAACTGGTGCCTCGCTCGTCGACTCAGCCACTAGTCCGGTTTGCGGATCCGGAATAGCCGGGTTAAGCGACTTCGATGGAGACTGTCTGGGAAGTCAAAGGAAAAGCCTCATCCTCTGGAGGTCCGTTTCCCAGTGGATTGGGGGGATGGGGGTCATTATGCTGGGTCTTCTGATCTTCTCAAGAGCTCTAGGGGGTGGCATGGCTCTAGCTAGAGCAGAATTGACCGGCCCATCAGTTTCCAACCTTGGAACTACTCTAGAGAGCACGGCAAGGAAACTCTGGGGGATTTACGTCGGCCTCACAATAATCCAGGCCATCCTACTTTTCCAGTTAACCAGCATGGGTTCTTTCGATGCCGTCAACTATGCCCTTACCACCATGCCTTCTGGGGGCTTCGGAACAACCGATTTAGGAATAATGCAATTCGATGACCATCTGATAGAGTCGATAGTGATGGTCTTCATGCTCTTGACTTGCATCAACTTCAGCCTCCTTTACTTCGCATTCTCCGGTAGGTCGAATGAGATTTGGAGGGATGAGGAGCTACGCACTTATTTGCTAATCGTTTTCATTGCATGGATTGCCATGGCAGTAAACATTTCACGTTCTAGTGATTTGGATTATGGCATTTTGGAGTCAATCAGACACTCGATGTTTCAGGCAATTTCAATCACCAGTACGGGCTACTCTAGCGCCGACTTCGCCCAGTGGCCAGTTTTCAGTCAATTCGTTCTTCTGCTTCTGATGATAATCGGTGCCAGTGCAGGATCAACCGGTGGCGGACTAAAGGTGCTTAGAATAAGAATAGCTTTCGAGTTAGCAAAGAGGGAGGTCATGAAGATAATACAGCCAAGGAAGGTTGTAGCTATTCGCTTCAATAGAGCCGTTGTCGATGAGCAACGTGTTTGGATCATCCTGGGGATGGTGAGCTCGTGGATGGTCTTGGTCACCGCCTCGATGCTGACCATTTCCTTCCTTGAGCCTGAACTAACTATGACCGATGTCCTCTCGGTATCCGTCTCACTCCTCGGGAACACCGGTCCGGCTCTGGGGGAGTTCGGGCCTTCGGGGGCATCAGCTGCATGGGCAGGAATGAGCACCCCTTCCCTGCTAGCCTCTACTATGTTGATGTGGCTCGGCCGTCTGGAGCTTCTCACCGTACTAGTCCTTCTACACCCAAGGACTTGGGATTCCGACTAACCGAAGCTATCTAGTGTGGATTGAGTATCGTCATCGCTCGTTGGCTCTTGCTCCTCAAAGACAACCTCCTCTAAATCGGACAAATCATCGGATTTCCCGAATGCTTCCAAGATGGACTTGCCAACTTTGCTGGTCTTTGGAATGCCGTGAATTGAGAGGTGATCTTCCCCAGACAAACCGATCCTCTTGGCCACAGTGAAGTCATCCTCTGACCCTCCAAGGCCGGAATCGTGTATTGCCAGGAGAGTAGGCCAAAGGTCCTCTCTTACTGAAGATCTGCTTGAACCGAGAGACTCCGCAAGCCTTTCGATCAAGTCGATGCTCCTCCAACTCTCCCCACCTCTTCTTAGGAATTCGGGAAAACTAATGAAAATCCCGCCATCGTTCTTCGCATTTGAGACCGAAGCAACGGCTTGAGTGGGCAACGATGAGCCCCAGTACCAAGATCTGAATGCACGGTTGGTGAATTTTGTTGCTAGATATGAATCGGAGTTGCACATTGCTCCGGAAATCCTCTCTAGTCCATTGCTGCTAATCACCGATTGGTTGTTCCATGAGAACCATGCTAGCATCTCGTCGGGATCCTTGTCGGAGTTCATTATGACCTCAGATGCTAGGGAACCAGAATCCGAGAGATATGCCTTCTTGAGGGACTCGAACACGTTAATCTGAGAGTCCCTGAGTACGGAGCCCGATAGGTCTCTTACTGAAATAAGGTCGATATGCCCATTTGCATTCACAGCTAGTGATTGTAGATCCTTCACGAGAGCCCTAAGATCACCGGGATTCCTCTGAATTAGAGCATCAAGGGCCTCGGGATCTATGCCGACTCCTTCAGAGTCAAGTACCCTGAGTGCAATCCTCCTGAGATCCGCGCTCTCCGCTCTCTCAAATGTGATGTTTTCTGAGACCCTAACCACTCTGTCTCTGTTCCTTCTCCAATTGCCCCCCCTTCCCCAAAGCTTCATCGGGTCATTGCAAGTCATGATCACGGGATTCTCAGTTTTACTGAGGAGATTTAGGAGCTCCGCCTTCCCTCCCGAGTCCCCCTTTAGCAGCGGCCCTTCTTCCGCTACCATGGTGTTATGGATTCTTTCTTCCGAAACCTGAGAGAAGCCACCGCTAAGGTGATCCACCTCATCTAGGAGTATGACAGTTCTTCCACCCCTTTCCGAGTCAGGAGAGAAGTGCTCTAGGGAAACGTGTTGTGACCCCCTTGTAGCAGAGGCTCTGATGGCCGCTGCGTTCCTTTGCTCGGAGGCGTTTAACTCGACAATCGACCAACCCTTCTCTTTGGCTATTGCGTGCGCCAGCGTGGTCTTGCCGACTCCCGGGGGGCCCGAGAGCAGCATCCCCCTCTTTTTTGGAGCCTTTCCAGAATCCCAACCTTCCAGCCAAATCCTGACTCTCCTGAGCTTGTCTCCGTTCCCCTCCATCTCCGACAAGGTGGTAGGGCGGTATCGCTCTGTCCAGTCATCTTCTCCGCTATCTCCTGCCACGAGGGAGAATTTCCGCGGCGACTCTTGAAGATTAGCCTAGAACATCGAGGATAATGACCTCGTCACCAGACCATCTATCAAACCGTCTACATCGGTCCTCACTTGCTTCTGATCATCCCTTCTTCTGATTGTTACCGTGTCGTCTTCTAGTGATTGGTGATCAATTGTCACAGCCCAAGGGATACCAATCTCGTCCGCTCTGGCATACCTTCTTCCAATTGACCTGCTCTTGTCTATTTCTGCGATTACTCCTCGCAAGGAATTAATCCTCTCTGAAACGACCATGGCCATTTCGCCCATGCCGTCTTTGTCGAACAGTGGGAGAATTACTAGATCTGAAGGTGCAATCGAGGGTTCTAGTGACAAAATTGTGTACTGCTCGTCCTCTTTGTCTATTTCCAAATAGTTGTGGTCAAGAATATGCCATATTATCCTGTCAATTCCGAATGCTGGTTCGATAACATGCGGTGTAAAGTATTCTCCGGAAATTACCGAATCCTCAACGCTAAAAGTCACCATCTCTTCGCTAATTTCGACGTTGCTCCCATCTGAGAGAGCCAGGTTGAAAGGAAAGGACTCCGGAATCTCTGACAATTCAGATAGGGCCACGGAAACATCGACTGCCCTATCCCTGAAGGCCGGGCCAATAACCGAACCTTTTGGCTTGAGAACTTCCATTCTCTGCTTTACAGAATGTTCGAATTTCCTCCATCCCCGTAGAAGGTTAGATTTTGAGTGCTCTTCGTGAGATTCTAGGTCATGACAGGTTCTGTTGGCAATTCCGACTACCTCTACCCACCCATGCTCTCCCATGAGCTCACAGTCCCAGCAATCAGATGCATAGTGCGCCATCTCTGAACTGGCATGTTGCCTGAATCGAATCTTTTTCCTATCGATTCCTACGGTTTCTAGGAAATCCAAGGTCATTGCCAGGAACCATGCTACCGTAGGGTGCCTGACAATTCCCGCTTCAAATGCCTCCTTGAACGACACCTCAACCTGACTGGGATGGGGCCCTTCCGGATCCGGAATCATGCTCACTATCTGGGACCACTTACTCAGATCCGCAGTGGGGGGCTCTTCCGGGTCAATAAAGTACTCAAGCTCAGCCATATTGAATTCTCTCAGCCTTATCATTCCCTGACGAGGGCTTATTTCGTTCCGGTAACCCTTTCCGGTCTGCATTGCACCGAAAGGAAACTTCTGTCTAAAGTGCCTGTATAGAGCTGGGAAAAGCATGAACATGCCTTGGGCTGTTTCTGGCCTCAAGAATGCGGTCCTAGATCCGCCCATTGCTCCTATGCTGGTCTGGAACATGAGGTTCATTGGTGCGGCATCTTTCCAGTCGTCAGAATTACAACTTGGGCACATAATACCTTCTTTTTTGATGAGTTCATCCAGTTCGTTGGAGCTTAGCAGATCGGGTGCTTCATGGAATTCAGATACAAGGTGATCACTCCTGAAAGCACCACCGCAAGACCTGCATTCTGACATCTTGTCGTTGAACTCCCCTACATGCCCACTTGCAACAAGTACAGACTCTGGGGTGATTGTGGGAGAGTCAATCTCTACAACGTTAGGAACGCTGCTCCAATGCTCAATCCAGGCATCAATCACTCTACGCTTGATTCTTGCACCAACCGGGCCATAGTCAACAAGGCCGGAAACACCTCCATAAATTTCGAATGATGGAAGAACTATTCCTCTCCTCCTGAGTAGTGAGACAAGTCTGGACATCCTGGCTTTGTCTTCCATGTAGGCAACGACAACCAATCGTGGTTTTCAAGCCATCCTAGTCTTCAGCGCAGTTGTTGTTATTGTG
>CAZPNT010000021.1:0-11487 GCA_964588055.1 uncultured Candidatus Poseidoniales archaeon
ACTGGTTTTCTCAGAGGGCGAGCAGATCTTGCACTTTGAAATCCTATCTTCATAGGCATCCTCTATCTCCGAGAGGGGGTACTCGGAGGCCAGAGAAATTCTAGCCGTCAGGGCTAGTGTCTTCTCCAAATCTTCCTTTGCCTTTTCCAGAGTCTCAAGGGGGTATTCCACCAGCCTTCCAGTCAACCCAACAAGGATCGCTGGAGGGAGGACCTCGCGTATGGGTAGGCCCTCCCGTTCCCTGTCGGACTCTGATTCTTCCAAGGCTAGGTGGTACAGCGCCATCTGGAGTCTGTGCTTGTGGAGCAGGGATGTCTCGGCCTCGCACGAGGGTCCAACTGAGTCGTCTCCAAGTGATTCTAATAGTCCACCTTCCGAGGGCCTGAAGATAGAGTTGGCATCTGTTGTCTTCAGATCTATGGCTCGGATGGTAGGGGCTCCTTCGTCACTCTTTGTACATAGTACCAAGTCGATGACCCCGCTTAGTTCCACTCTGGTCGAATCGATTGAGATTAGCACGTCTTCTCCGTCTGGTGACCACTTCCCTCTTGTGACAGAGTCGAATGTTGTCGGGATGGAGATGTGGAATGGCATCTCGGTTCTCAGGCCCTCCACGTTCCTGTCATCAACCTTCTGGCCTCTGATCATCTCACCTAGTTTTCCGTCTGAGACCCTAGCGGCCATGATTGAAGTGGCCTCTGAAACCTTCTCTACATCCGCTCCGGGAGGAAGGAGTTCGTTGAATGCGATTTGATGTGTCTCTTCATCGTTGATTCTGTCCTCTGTAACAGTAGTCCAAGAACTGGGAAGAGGAGTGCTAGGGCCATCCTGTCCAGGGCCGGGATTTCCAATACCGATCTCGATTATTCTGTGAAACACGTTCCCGAATGTTGCCGGGTCCACCGATAGTGGGTGATTATACTGATTAGAGGAGTCTCCCTGAATTTGAGTGGTGCTTGGCTCCAAGCCAGCCCTTATCTCCATCCAGTGACATCGGGGGCACTCAAAGTAGGATGGTAGTTTGCTGGGATTTGCCCGGACTATCGTGGAGTGGTGATTGGCTCCTTTGGTAGTGGGTTGCAAGTCAGTTCCTGGGTTGCTCCGTGATACTTTGTCGATGTTCTGTATTCTCTGTACGGGAGTGGTGAAGTCGTTTCCATCGCCCCCATTACCAGTGAAGCAGTCTGGATGGTGGAGCATGATCATTCCAGTCTTTTTCCTACAGCCCATGTATGAGTCTAACAGAATGTCCCCCGGGCAAATGGTTCTACTGCCTTCGTTAACCAACATTGGTTCGGAGTGCATGTCGGTTGGGCTCAACCAAGGGGAGTCGGCCTCCTCCCTCCTCCATGAGCCTCTCCTCAATGACTCGAGCCACATCTGCCCGAGTTGTGGGGATGACTTGTCATAGGTCCATGGAAGTACGATTCCCTCTTGTTCGACCCACTCAGTTCCCGTCGGGGAGCCAGCGATGATCAGCCTCTCCTCTGCTCTAGTGGCTGCCACGTAGAGGAGTCTCCTTGCCTCCGCGTTCTTCCTGGCCCTGTGGAGAAGAGTTGCATGTTCCCAGAGGGCAGATATGGGCGTCTTTCCAGAAGGCCATGGCTTGGGGTGACCGGCAAACATCTCTGGCCCGACTATCAGCCTGCTGTTCTGCTCATTTCTCATGTTGGTCTGCCTGGAGGAAAACAGGTCTGCGAGGATGACGACCTTTGCCTCTAGTCCCTTAGAGCTGTGAATCGTCATGACTCTGACAGCATCGCTTTGCGGGATTGTGGAAGCCTCGAGAGATTGGGAGCTACTTTCCCTCAGATCCCTTAAACGATCAGCGAGCACTATTGGATCTCCTCCTACCTGCTCTGATAACTCCCTGAAGAGTTCGACGAATTGCTCCGCATCCTGACGGGACACGTCATCTGGATATGCGACTAGCAGGTCAGAGCGGTCAATTGTGTCCTCTAGAAGTTCCGTCAGCATCGAGGAAGAGGAAAGTTCGCACCACCTAGAGACCAGTGCCCTCTGCCTTTCGTCGTTGCAGTGAGATTGCATGGCCAGTAGGAGGTCGTCTCCCTTCTCTGTGGATGACAGGTACCTTTGCAGATGGCCGTCGCTCATGCCCACTAGAGGCGAACGTGCCACCCATGCAGCATTGTGGCGGGAATGCGGCCTTGCCGCGAACTGAACCAAGCCCTCCAGTGCAGATGCCGCAGGACGTTCCAATAGGCTTCCCTCGCGGTCTACCTGCGTTGGGACCCCTACATCTTGCAGATTTCTGACAATGACGTCTCTGAGATTTACTCTGGTAGGAAGTAGGATAGTGATATCGCTGGGTTGGACTGGTTCCCCTGATTCCACTTCTTTCCATTCTCCTGAGGAGGACTTTACCCTGACCGGACTTCCATCTATCAGGCTTCTAACTCTCAATGCGATGAGCATGGCCTGCCTCTCTAGCCTGTCGGGGCTGCCTGGACCGAAGGGATCTATGTGCGTCTCCAGATCAGCAGGAGGGTCTGTTGAATCATCGGAGTCGGGGGGGCAAATCCACTCGATTGATCCTGTGGTGTTCCTCTTCTCGGGGAAGGGGTGTAGGGTTTGTGAAGATGCGTAGAAATCGGCCTTTGAGAGGATCCTGTGTCTGTCTGAGAAAAGATCGTCCCACCACTCATTCATCAATTCCAACAGCCCCCCCTCCGAACGGTAGTTCACCTTCAGTGAGACCATTCCCTCTTGGCGAGCCCTTACCTCCTCTGAAGATGGGATTGGGAGATCCCAGTCGGTTGCGTCGAATGGTATCCACGGGGTCAAGTCCCTGCCCCCCCTCTCCATGTATTCAGTAGCCTTTGCTATGGAGGACAGGTGGTCGTTTCTTGGGTCTCTGCTATGTGTATCCCTCCTTAGTGATGGTTTTCTAGTGATTTCCGCTACACTGGAGAACTCGTGAACATTTACGGCCCTTAGGGACTTTGCGAAGTCGAGGAAGCCTGTAACCTCTGCCTGCCTGAAGGAATAGATGCTCTGCTTCACGTCTCCGACATAGCATACTGTTGGCTCCCATGGTGTGTCCGGCCTCGGACCCTCTTCTTCTCTGATCTCCCTAGGGCCCCAAAGACGCGATAGGAGCCTCCATTGTAGGGGTGAGTTGTCCTGGGCCTCGTCGATTATGAATGCCCTGAATCTCCTTCTGATTTGTCCAAGCAAGAGGTATCGGCTCTCGAGATCAGCTCGCATGGCGGCCAGTCTCGATGCTGCTTCACCAGCGAGATCACGATTTTTCTCTAGATGCGAAATTGCTTCTAATGCCCTGAAAATGTGATCGTCCCTCCATGGACGGTTCTGATTGATTGAATCCAGAGCCTGTTGAACACTGGGATGGTAGAACGTCCTGCATACCTCTGGACAGTTTGCCATTAGGAGGTCCCCTGCTAGCCTCTGGATGTCGTCGAAGTCGTGGACCTCATCACGTTGCTTGAGGTTCTTCATCACACCTTGGAATCCCAAGTGCAGCAGATGGAGGTCTCTGAGATTCTGGATCTCCGCCTCTAGGCTGAAGTGATGGTTCTTATTCGGGTTCTCAATCCTCTCTGGGATGCCCATAGGCAGGGTGATTATGGGATTCGACCAGTCATCGGGGGTCTGCGGCGGTTTGGACTCGCCTAGTAGGATTGCCAATCTCACGAAGTGAAGAACCATGCTACCCAAGTCATCCGACCATATCTCAGATAGTTCTGCTGTTTTCTCCTTCAATGTCGATTTGTACCGGGTCTTGAGAGTCTCGTCTTCGATTTTGGCATAACTCCTAATGCCTGCTTCCCAATTATCGGATGGAAGCTTCATTCCGGGGAAGTGCTTCATTTCCTTTGCAATCAAGGTCGATGGACTGACCGTGCATGTCAACAAGTTTCCCATCCAGCACAGTTTCCCCCAGGAATCGGAGGGGGGGCCCGTTCTATCGAGCTCTTCTAGGCAGGCCATCCTCGTCCCAGCTGCCCAGCCCGATGAAGAAGGAGACTGGATGCATTCCTTGATGGTCTCGAAGATTTCTCTGACGATTCCATGAAGCCTCTCGGCCTGGTCTTTAATGTCCCTGTCTTCTATAGATGACATTATCATTTCTAGTAGCTTGTCTCTGTCCACGTTTCCATGTTCGTCCATTACTCTACGTGATGACTCTTCGACGAACACCGATTTCCCAACTAGTGCTCGGAGCACCCTGGAAGCCGAAGTCCTCCCCGAGTAGTGCTGGGCCACCCTGTCCCTAGCCGAGAGAACCTCCGTAGCGATATGAGGGGGGATTCCTGCATCGACTGCATCGCCAATTCTGGAACTGTCACTTGCAAGCCTCCAAATTGTTCTGAGGGATGTCTCCACTAGGATTGCCCTTGCAGCGTCAGAGACGTTCTCCCTACTGAGAGCGTCCCCTAGTTTCCCTCTGTATGGGGAAACCAACTGGGAGAGGAACGAGTCTATGGTTCCGATAGGCGCATCCTCTAGAAGAGTGAGGAGTTGCTCGATGAAACCTTGGCTCTTTATTCTCGGATCATAGCGGTGTTTCCCATCATCACCCAGAGGACCGGGTCTGATCCTTGAGATCGTTTTTCGGAGTCTATCCTTCATCTCGTCGGCAGCTCTGTTTGTGAACGTGAGTAGTACGACCTCGCTGGGCAGTAGGCCGTCCCAGTCCTGCAGATTGGTTCTCTCGGAGGCAGGAGCGGTTACCAATCCCCCCTCTATGCTTTGTGCTCTCGCTGGCTTCGGAAGGATTCGGGTTGCTCTCTGGTCATTGGCGAGGTAGTGCTCGATGACTCTGTCTACGATGGTGCTTGTCTTCCCGGTTCCTGCACCTGCGTCGATTACGATATGCGAGTCCAGATTCAGGGCCAGGCGCTGAGCTGTATTCAGTCGGATCAGAAAGAACCCTCCATCCTAACATTGCAGATTTCTCTCACGGAACAATAGCCGCAGACGCCCGGTGAGGGAGTAGGGTGCACCTTTCCGATTCTGGCATTGCGAGCCACTCCCATGGCTACGGAGAGCCGCTGGGCCAACCAAGCCCTGAAATGATCGGAGTCCGCTTTTTCATCCTCATCTCTGAATCTGTGCAAGCCCGATGTGACTGTGGTTGGTGTTCCGATATTGATTCCCGATTGAGAAGCGTCGAATAGGGGGGACACTTCTAGGAAGTGTTCTGATTTGTGTCCAATCACAGAAATCCCAGCCGCTAGAACCAAATCACCGGGATGGGCTTCCTCCCATGCCCTGGCATAAATGGCAAGTTGGAGTTCTTCGAGTAGGCCCGTGTAATGGCGATTCTTTGGGGAGTTGGACTCAGAGGTCTTGAGATCTCTTATTGCGACCAATCTTCTTGGTTTCCATCCCGAACCCTTGACTCGGATTGGTGCTACACTGTCGCTTCCTTCGTTATCAATCCAAGTCTCTGAATCCAAATCTATTGGAAGTAAGTCGACCCTATCGATCCACCCTCTGACCGTAATTGGCTCGATCTCCTCACGGCCTGATATCTCAGGTTCGGGGTTAAGTTGCACCGAGTCTGAGGGTCCTTTTCCGATACTCCACTCAATTGAAACGGGTGCAGAGTCACCAATATCAAGCTCGGCTGTTACAATGCTTCCAATCCTGCCTCTGGGAAGGGTTGGTTTTGGGTCTGCCAGCCAACTGCTCCATTCTTCCCTATCCATCCCAGTCAGGGATCTGAGTCGTTGGGTTGACACGGCATCCGTTCTCTCCAACCAAGGAGCTCTTGAATCCAATGATTCGAGTGCGATTTGCATGATTTCGCTTTGGTCCAAACCGGACCTCTGCACGCTGATATGGCCCATGCCCCCATCGTGCGCTCGTTCGTCACTGGTCTCAAAACCAAGAATTTGGGTAATTATGTCATGATGGACGTTGTGAAGGAGTTCGCCATATGTCCTATTGTCTATGTCCTCCCCCTGCAATTCCTCCCTTTCGGCGTCAAGTTCCCTAGAGAGCCAACCCATTCTTGGACACCGTGACCATGCTTGGAGTCTGGTCGGGGACCACACGGGAACCTCCTGTGGAGCCTCTCCGGAGTGGCCGTGTCTAGAGTCACTCACGAAGGCGCCGGTAGGCATTGGAGAGAGTGGTCTGGGGTCGATTGAGGGGGTTTTCTTTCCGTTTACAATGGCCCCCACTACGGGCCATCTGTTATTGGTTCGGGGAGAGTCTATGCCTTCTGGGGGTTTTCCGTGAAATTTGAGATTCTCAATGGAGAGTAGGTTCGGATGGTTTTCGATGGGCAGGTATCCGTCGCTAGCAGCGATCGAGGGCTGTCTCCTCTCACGATCCCTCTGAACGATAGGATCCATGGGGATTGAGACGGCACTGGGATTGATTGGAGGAAGTTTTGGGGGCCTCCCCTGCCTAATTCGAAGGCCGTCGACCTGTCTTGAATATCTGGAGGATGAAGTGAGGCCTTCGTTTTCATCGATTCTAGGTTCGTTTCCGGCAGACTCAAAATCTGTGGCCCATTCTCTGATTGGAGCGGATGGTGGGGCTGTTTCGTCCATGCTAGGATCTAGAACGAAAACCTCTGGTGAGCAATTCAGAATGTGCAGCAAATTGTGCCTAGCGTCTCTGATTGGGGCGTCTGGTCTGAGAATTCCTAGCGAATGGCGTTCATCCTCTCCTACAAAGGGAACCTTTGGCACTCTCAATTCCCAAGATGAGGTAGACAGGTTAGCCAGTACCACTAAATCGGCAGTGCACCCCAAGGCTTCCCCTGGAGTCATTAAGGAAACACTGCTTGTGAAGTTTGTACCACCGGTCATTGCTTTGGTCTGTTCGGCTATTGAGGAGAGTTCATCGACCCAATCGGCTCCTAGGGAAGGTGACGGTTGTCCTGATCTTCGCTGCATCTCCCTTAGTGTTACGCGTTCGTCAACGAGGGCCTTAACCGCTGCTGCTGGGGAGAGGCCTCTTCCCGAGAAGCGGTTCATCTGAGATGCCATATCGATTAGGGTTAGTGTATTGTGAAGCCATTCGTCTCCATCTTCAGGGATTTCCGGGATAGGAAGAGTCCGACCAGAATAGCACCCTTTTACGTTCTTGAGGTTTCCAATCAGTTCTCGGTCCGACTCACGGAGCAATGGTCGAAGCGATGCTGCCAGACACAGTAGCCACCATTGTGCGGATTCCTTTTTGGGGCCGTCTTTCTCATCCGTTGATGGTCTAGAAAGTGTATCAACCCACTTGGAGAGGGCGCCGGGTCCGCCGAGGACATGCTCGTTCCTAGCTAGTCTAGTAAGCAATTCAGAGTCCGCTCTTGGAGAGATTTCCGAATCTGATGGGTGTTCTGGTGGTTTCTCGAATGGCACCACTGACCTCTGGAGAGCCAGTGCTCTGAGGCTTTCGAGGGAAAAGGCGTCGGCTCCGTGCCCCAATCTTGCTAGGAATAGTATCCAATGCCCAATAGGGTGAGAGGACGGAGGGGCCCTCCTCCTTTCCATGCTAACTCCGATCTCGCCGAGCAGTTGCTCCCATCTGTGCCTATTTTTCTCCAAAGCCGGGTCTACGACAATGATCTCTGAATCTCCACTGCTTAGCCTGTCGGTGACTATTTTGATAGCTGCGTTGAAGGAGTGAGGCTCTCTCTTGAGGAGTACCCGATTTACTTGGACGGTAGTGTCTTCCAAGGGGGTCCTTTGGGAGGGGACCCAATGAGGAAGATCTTTTGGATCTTCAATCGGGTGCTCGTCAACTAGCATGTGTCCGTGGTGCCCAAGACGGAAGTTTCCGGGGAAGGTGAGCTGGTGTATCGGACTGAGCTTGGAAAGTGATAGGAGGATCTGAGAGTAAGATCTGCACATAACTGGAGAGTGGTCGAGCATAATTATCCCGTCAATATCGGAAATAGTGAATGGGACTCTGCCATCCTCCAAGGCATCGATAATTCGTTCACATGCCATGTCTGGATGTGTGAATCGGAGTTTCTCCTCTAGCCTGATAATTACCCTTCTGAATGTAGAGATTCCAGGCCCTTCCCATCTCCTTGCGACCAACTCTCTAGAAAGATGGTGGTGGAGAGTAACAAGGGCCTCGGTCTTGCCCTTGCCCCATTTCATCTCTGGTAGAGGGTTAATCATTGGGAAGCCCAGTCTGGAGGCCTCCTTCTTGCACTCACTGTGTAGAACTGCCTTCAGTGGTCCTTCATCAGGAATTACTCTAGGAAGTCTGAGGTCTGCAACCAATGAAGATATCAAAGACTCCATGGTATGGTGCAGAGTTCGATCAACTGCTCCTCGGAGATCGATTGATGAGAGTGCTTGTCTCCTAGATTTCTCTGTTGGGTAGATTATGAGAATTCGACCGATGTAGTTTGAATCATTGCTGGGTTTTCCCAAGGACTGGAGCCGGATATGTTCTTTCAGCCATCTTGGCATTCCTCCTACTGGAACCTCCTCGCTAGTTACACAGTGTTCCGTTGGTGGCAAAGGGTCATCTCCGAGCATTGACCATGCTCGGCGGTGGTTATTCAACCCACTGATTGTGCTAGGGCTTTGGGTCTAGATTCTCCTTGTCTCCTAGGAGCCAAGGCAGCAAGCATGCACAAGAGAGTGGCGACTCCTGGGGCTGGAAGGGAGTTCGCACTACTGGCAACTCCTTGGGCTTCCCAGTCAACCACTAGGACTACGGACATATCATCTCCATCCCATGGTTCGGGTGGTTCCAGGGCGAATGAGCCTGTATGGCTAGTTCCGATATTGACTGCCTCGTGTAGTACATGACTGTAGTTGACCTTGCCGTTGCTCCCTTCTGGGTAGTAAGCAACATTCTCCACGAACATCAGCCAGCTGTTTACTTCCCAGGGAACATCTTCCTCGGACCAGAGGCTTATTTCCCATTGGAAAGCATAGTCTACAATCCCTTGAGTATCATTCTCGTTCTGGTCATTGATTGGCATGGTTTCAGCAGTAGATACCTCTAGGGAAATTGACCCATTAGATGCGAAGGGATGGCTAGACCCCAATGCCAGTGCGGTTGAATAGTCGGTTTGCAAGCTGTTAGATTTTGTGCTGGTTCCAGTATACATCCTCTCCCCATCGAAGACCTTGCTCGGGGCGGATCTTTCTGTTCCAGGGATTTTCATTACTCCCCCATCGGATGCCGTCATTGACCTCTCCGTGGAACGAAGAGACCCGGTCCCATAGGTTTCAACCCATCTTGAATCGGTCGAGTTGCTTCCAAAGGGATCCAGAGTCTCGTAGAGGTGCCGGTGGTAGTGAATCCTGGTCACTTCGAGGTCTCCGATAGCGTCGTCCAGGGCCTGTTCGGTCTTGACGCAGTTGGAACACCAAGTCGCAGTGTATACCTCCACTATGCTGGGCAGATAGTCTATTCCGAATGTGTATTCCTCGTAGGTGGTGTTTGACAGTTCGATGGATATCCCTCCGATGGTTCCTGATAGGGTCCCTGCTTCGTTCGTAATTCTAGCATCGTCCCAGAGGCTATCGGTAGCTGCAGAAGCTTGGATTGGGATTACTATGAGTGCTACCAGGACTAGCGCCGACAGTCGCCTCATGTCCGTCTCGAGGCGGAGGAGTTATTGAACGGTTACGGGTTATTGTGATCGTTCGAAGGCCTCTATGGCCATGTCTATGTCCTCGTCAACGATGTGAAGGTGTACGACGGCCCTGACTATGGAGTCTGTTTCTACACTTACATCTACCCCTAGGCTAGCAAGCCTACTGGCCACCTCCTTTGCACTGTCTTCAGTGCATTGTACGTAGACCATATTGGAGTGGACTGCCTCCAGTTCGACGGAAAAGGAGTTCATTCTGCTAATAGCTTCAGCGAGCCTAGATGCTCGGATGTGATCCTCGGAGAGTCGTTCTATGTTGTTCTCTAAGGCATAAATCCCTGCCGCAGCAAGTATCCCTGACTGTCTCATGCCCCCTCCGAAAGTCTTCCTCCACCAGTGGGATCGGGAAATTGTTTCTTGGTCTCCGACTAGAACTGATCCTACAGGGGCTCCTAGGCCCTTGGACAGGCAGATGGAAACTGTATCGAAATCTCGGACCATTCGAGCAGGATCAGTGTCACTGCCAACCGCGGCATTGAACAGCCGTGCACCATCTAGGTGAACTCGGCAGTCGTTCTCATGGGCTACTTTGCATATCCCATCTAGGGTTTCCTGATGGTAAATTGATCCTCCTCCGACGTTGGCAGTGTTCTCCACGCATACCAATTTACAATCAGGGAAGTGAGAGTTGCTTCCGGAAGTCTTTCTGATAGCGTTTTGGACGCCCTCGGGAGTCATCTGACCCCAGTCTCCGTCTACTAATGCGATAGAGCATCCGGCTAGAGAAGCATACGCGGCTGATTCCCACAGATAGATGTGGCTCTTGCGATGGGTGACGATCTCGTCCCCGTGATTTGTTTGAGTTTTTATCGCCATGTTGTTGGACATGGTTCCAGAGGGCACGAATAGGGATGTCTCTTTTCCAAGCATGTCAGCGACCATGTTTTGCAGTTTAATCACTGTAGGATCGTCCCCCCAAACATCGTCCCCCACGACGGCCTTTGCCATCGCCTCTCTCATTGGCGGTGTTGGCTGAGTCACAGTATCGCTGCGAAGGTCGACTCTGTCGCTTGAGTAGTGCCTCATGTCACGCTCTGGTGGAGTGCCTCACATAACTGGTGCGATGGGGCTAAGGATGCTTCTTCCTGATGTCCTCAGAGTACATGTACGCCTTTCCTTTCCCACCTGGCCCGGTCTTCTTCTTGTTTGCAATGTATAGTATGGCCATTGTTCCTAGTAGAATAGATGGGACTCCGAACATCAATATCGACAGCCAGAGAGGTCTCTCTATATCGGTGCAAGATACCTGTGCGCTGAGCTCCTGCTCCTTTCCTGAGGGGCACTTGGTCTGCTCTGCTGAGCCTGTCTCAGAGACGTAATTTCCGGGGTCGGCTGGAAGACAGGCCATCTTGCCCTCTGCTGGCTGGTAGTTTCCTGGCTGGCAAGGACTCTGGGAAATCGCTCCGGAAGAAGAGACGAAGTTCCCTGGGTCAGAGGGGATGCAACTTTCCATGCCCTCCTCTGGCTGGTAATTCCCCGGTTTGCAAGTAGTCTGAGAAAGGGAGCCAGCCTCGGGAACGTGGTGACCAGCCATTGCCGGAGAACATGAATCCTGACCCGCGAACGACTGGAACTGCCCAGTTGGGCAAGGAGTCTGGGTTGACGATCCTAGCGAGTCGACGTAGTTGCCGGGGTTTGCTGGCAGGCATGATGACTGTCCGGGATCTGGTTGGAAGGTCCCCTCTAGGCACTGGTTCTGCGAGGAGGATCCTGTTTCGTTGACGAAGAATCCTGGTGAGGCGTCCACGCACATGGATCGGTCGCCTGGTTGGTACTTCCCAGCTGGGCAGAAAACTGTAGTCGATCCATCCGGGCTGGCCACTTGACCGGGAGGGGGGGGCTCGCATTCGGATGACCCGGGTTCTGAT
>CAZPNT010000022.1:0-11434 GCA_964588055.1 uncultured Candidatus Poseidoniales archaeon
GTTCTCAGAACCGCAGGCAGGACAAAAACCCGGAGAGTCCAATGAGAAGCCGCAGACTAAACAATCCACAAAAACACGCACCGGGCATCTAGATTTGATGGTAGCGGAATTCCGATCAAGAGTATAGAACACCGTGGAATAACATCATGAAAACTGTTGCCACAGTGCACGTGATAAACATTACAGGGAGGCCTGCCCTAACCCACTCTGCCGTTGTGATTGGGTATGGTCCACGCTCACTGATAGCCACGGCCATTACATTGGCGCTAGAGCCTATTGGGGTTGCATTTCCACCAAAACCAGCACCCATCGCTAGAGCCCAAAGCAAAGGCTCCGGACTCAGCTCACCACCGCTGGCCTCTGTGATGCTGAAAATCACTGGAATCATAGCTGCTGTGAAAGGGATGTTGTCTATCAAAGCACTAGCAATGGCTGAAACCCAAATTACTGCGACTGCTAACTTTACCTCGTCATCCCCAAAGTTATCGAAAATCCAGTTCGCAACCTGATCAAGGTAACCAACATCCCCCACTGCCCCAACTAGCAAAAATAGGCCTGCGAAGAAAAGAAGGGCTTGCCATTCCACCTTGTCTACGACCTCGTTGATGAAGCCCTCTCTGAGCTCCTCATTTTTTGGCCTGGCAACAATTAATGCAAATGCTGCTCCGGAAAGTGCGATGCCATCAATTTCTATTGGTAGGTCTAGCAGAGACTTTGCTGAGAATGCCACCACAGTAAGTCCGAGGATAATCAAAGTAGAGTACATCAGTGTCTTGTCATTGATTGCTTCCCACTCATCTTCCTCCAACAACAACTCGACGTGCGGGGGTTTCTGAGTCGCCCACTCTCGATAATACCATCTGAAGTAGCTCAGAGTAGCGACCCATGCAAAGAATGTGAGTATGCCGAGCTTGAACAGGAAGCCATTGAAGGAAAACGCACTCAAATCGAAAGCCGTGTAGTCTGATGCGGCAGCCGCGATCATTACGTTTGGCGGGTCCCCCACCATTGATGCAACTCCTCCTGTGTCAGATAGTATTGCCTCAGCCATCAATGGTGGTACTGGGTTTATTTCCAGCTTGTTGCAAATCCTCAATGTAACTGGAGCGATTATTATGATGGCAGTAACATTGTCGATAACGAGAGAGATCAGCGTAGTAATCGTCCCTAGTAGTACAATTAGCCTCCAAGGGTCCCCCTTGCTCATCTTTGAGGCCTTAATCGCGACATACTCGAAGAATCCGCATAGTTCCAGAATTGAAGCGAATATCATCATCCCAAGGAGAAGCCCGATTACTTCCCATTCTATCCAACCAATCATGGTGTGCTCTAGTGTGTACGTCTTTTCGAGAACGGCCACCCCCATACCATCCGGTTTGTACTCCTCGTGGAGGTGGAAGACTCCCGAGTAGTGACCGTAAAGCAACATCAGGACGGAGCCGAACCAAGCGGCTATAGTTCTGTGAACAATCTCTAATAGAATGAGAGCAAATGATAGTATGAAAATTGCGAGTACTACTTGGGCTTCAGTCACCATTAACTGGTGCGACAAAACTTGCCTCTAAATATGTGACTACTGCAGATTATCAAGAATTGCCGGATTGGTTACTTACCAGACCAAATCACAGCAACATTGCCCCTCTGGAAAACAAGAGTCGATTTGGTTAATTCTGCTACCTCAGAAAACAATGATCCTCTCTGTTTCCTATCTGATGTGGTACCTTTGTTCGCCTTTATCTTGACAAGGTGATTACGCGATAATTGATCCGAGAGTTCCGAGATCAGTGAATCGGTTATCCCTGCCCTACCAATCCTTGCCGATACTTCCAGGTCCAGGCTCTTGGCGGAATTTAGGATCCTTCTAGGAATATCGTCACTCATTATCTGATCCTCCGAAATCGGGACCTTGTCGCATCATCCTTCCACATTCCAGACATGTAATGACCAGAATCTTCGAAGATATTCGGACTCTGGAGTTCACCCCTGGTGAAAGAGATTTTTTGCAACTTCGGCAAATCTTCCGTTTTATCGCCGAGGCTGGCCTAACTCCGTGCTTCTTTCCGATTGAGATAATTTGTCTTGCTGCACTATCTGCAATCTGAGCATGCCCTCCAAGTTTTCGTCGCAATACGTGGGAGAGATGTTTGATCGCTGATTCTGCATCGTTCATTCTTTCAGACTTGCGCCTCCTAGAACGTCTGCCTCTTCCTGCCATTTTTCGCCTCATAGGGTTCTTACTGCATTTGCAATTGAATGGCTAACTTCCTGGATTGTTCCGGTTCCGTCTACAGTGGAAAGAATCCCCAATTCGCCATACCAATCTCCAAGAGGCTTAGTCTGCTCATGATAGGCTGCTAGGCGCATTCTGACTGTTTCCTCATTGTCGTCCTTCCTCTGGACGAGTCTGCTTGTCAGCTCTGATGGTGGCGGTTTGAATGAAACATGGTAGATCTCGCCCGTTTCAGGGTCCATCCTCCTTCCGACGATTCTGTTGACTATGTCTTCGTCTGGAACCTCTATTGAGATCACGGCCGAAACCTCGGTTATCTCCGAGAGAGCTTTCGCTTGGGGTATTGTTCGTGGGAAGCCGTCGAAGAGCACGCCATTCGACGCGTCGGATTCATTCAATCTATCCTCGATAAGTCCGATAATAACCTGGTCGGGAACAAGTTGTCCTGCTTCCATATACCCCTTTGCTTCCAAACCAAGTTCAGTACCCTGAGAAACCGCAGAACGCAGCATGTCGCCAGTAGAAATCTGTGGTTTTCCCGTCATCTCTACGATTATTTCTGCTTGAGTCCCCTTGCCGGCCCCGGGTGGTCCGAATAACACGATTGAACCCCTCATGTCCTGTGGGCGTGGGATGTTACGGAAAAATTAACCGCTCTAGGGGCTGTTCTGCTCCCACCAAAGATGGCCATATGCTACCCATTGGTCCATTGTCCAACCCTCGGGGAGTCCTGTTATTGGCAAGGGCATGGCTCCCTCGGGTACCTGATGAGTGGGCAGGGTCGGGACGGTTGCCTGGAGAGTGTCAATAATCTCCGACTCTGATACATCTCCAGTGACAACGTCACCTGTGGTAGAAGTATCTAGTGCGGCTGCTCTCCTTTCTTCCCTGGTTCCTGCCTGGAGAGCAGACCCCCTTGGAATCAACTCTTCATCCGAGCCAACCGGCTTGAATTCCTCCCTAGCCCTGACACCTAGGACGATAATAGACCCTAGTGCTACTACAAACACTATTGCTAGAGTCCAAGCTGGAAGGCCCAAAGAATCGAACAATCCAGAAATCCCCCCTTGATTGGACGATTTGGACTTGCTAACATCGATATTCAAAGACGAATTGGTCAGAGTAACCGTGTTGTCTTGAAGTGTTGAGTTTGCGTAGAATCTCAGCTGGCTAAGACCGTCCTCCGCTGATTTTCCTGGCCTTATCGAAACCGCAATTTCATAATGATCACCGGGTTCTAATTCCTCTAAAGGCCATTGATACTGGACTTTCCAACCTTCGAGATCTTCGTGGTGGATGAATATCCCGGATTGGGTGTTTCCCCTGTTATGCACATGTAACATCAGAGAGGCTTCTTCGCCTTCGGCTATTCCCTGCAGGCTGATGGTTTCAGATTGAGTTTCCAACCATACTGAAGGGAGGACTATTACATCCATCTCTATGGTTATGGTCTCCTTAGAAAGGCTCGGAGATGTGGAGTCAATAATCACTGGAACCTTCTCAGAGAGAGTGCCGGCGGGAGTGCCGCTTGGAAGTTGGAGGGCGATGTTGACAACCGAGTCTTGATTCATGTCCATTGAGAAAGTTCTGCCAGTCAGGAATCCGCCAGACCAACCATCGGGGAGAGTGCCCAGAGTAAGTTCGATCAAGAGAGGTACGTTACCTGAATTGTGTAGGAAAATATTGGCGTTGCCATCGCGTCCTAGAGTGATTGAGAACCCTTCCTCCGCCTCTACATCCAGAGTTGTAATCTCTTTGACTTCCAGAACAGTTGCGTTTGTGACGATATTATCGTCCAAAGTCGTCTTGATTGTCACTGTGTTTTTGTCGCCCTTTTCTGCGGCCAGTGGTACAATAGTCCTAATTCTAATTCTAGATTCTTCTCCAGGGCCAACCTCTGTTTCTATGCTAGTAACCTCTCCCAGTGGAGGTTCCTCTGTGAACAAGTAAACCTGAATCGGCCAACTATTGCTCGAAGACAGGGCCCTAACTTCAAAATCTAGCGGAACGTTACCCCTATTGGAAATCGAAAGGACTGTAGTGACCGTTTCTCCATTTTGTACAGCACGAGATTCAGATATGGCAGCAGGTCCAAACTCGTTACCTTCGAGGTCTGAAATCTGAGTCAAGAAGGCCCTACTCTCCAGAACTTCAACCACAGCAGTCTCTGTGGTTTGTAGAGAGGGGTCGTTCACTGAAGTGGTGGTGCAAGTGACTAGATTTGTAGCACCTGCAAGAATTCCTGAAGAGGATGGCGGGACCTTTACACGGATTGGTACAGGAACGAATTGCAGCCTGCTAAGTGGGCCAATGGTTACTTCAGAAACCTGGCTGCTTCCAACGTGAACAATCCACCTATCTTCGGTTTCGCAAGAAATACTGTATTCGGTGGGCCCGTTACCAATGTTCCTGACAGAGAGAGTGAAAAGTGCGAATTTGTTTGGTTCCGCACCTAATTCTTCAGTTCCAGCTGGGACTGTGTAGAGTCCCTCAACCCTATCGATATCAACCGACAATCGAACAGAGTGAGAAATAGTCGGTGCCATCTTGTCGTAAAGAATTAGATCAGTCACAAAATGACCCGGTAGAGCGAATCTGCTCTCTACATCAGCATCTTCATCCGTGAGGTTCAGTGAAATTGTGACGCTGTCGCCTGATTCTCCAGAAGGGGCTAGGACCCAAGGTCCTGACTCGCTCGGAGTCTCAGACCACTCGTCCTGAGGAGACGACATTATGCCCGAATCGTCTATTAACTGAATAGCAGAAATCGAAAGTTCGACAGTAATCTCTGAAGTTCCCTCATTAAGTAGCTCCAACTGGAAGTTTGTCCAACTCTCAATGCTGGGATCGATGTTTCTATTCCTAGCAGACTGGGATTCTTCGAAGTCTGTTGGATGAGAGCCATCTTCCATCAGAGGTACGATTCTGACTCCTATCTCTGTTACGTTGAATTCTAGATCGAAGATGTTGTTATTTGTCCCGGTTGTTTCATCGTTCAATTCATCGACCTGTAAAAGATAATCAAGAGTAAGTCGGACTAAGTGAGTTCCTGTAGTTTGGAACGAGTGGTATATCGAGAATGTCTCTATCTGTCCCCCCGCTAGCGAGGACATAGAGTATGTTCCTATGTCAGTTCCATCGGTTACATCCTTTAGTGAGATTGAGTACTGCCCTGTAGATGCCGCAGCCTGATTTATCCAAGATAGCTGCAAGGAAATCGTATCTCCCTTTAGAGGGTTGATTTCTGAACTGAAAATCGAGTTCGGGACCACGGTTAGGTCAGCCTCCTGTAGCTCAATAGCATTAGCTGAAAGAACCAATGAGAAACCTTGGGAAAAACCTCCAGAGTGTCCGACCTTGACTGTCCAAATGCCCGGTTGTGTTGAGGCTATTCTCACTCTCTCGAGGTTGTTCAGATCGTCTATTTGCCCGTTTGATTGGCTAAATCCATTTGCGAAGTCATTACCTGTGAACTCTTCTCCTGATGGAGATGTCACCAATAGATCGAGATCGTTTACTAGTCTGCTTGCATTCTGATCTGCGGATGCAGAGCCTGCCCTATCATTCCAAGACAGGGTTGCATCGAGTCCGTTCTCCCCTGTTACTTCAAAGGTGTAAATGAAGCTGTGACCAGGGAGAAGTTCTCTGTCTTGGTCTAAAAATATAGTCTGATTAATTCCATTGCTTTGTGGGAAAAGGCTGTTCGAGATATTTAGTTGCCCCCATCCCTCTCTAGAGTTGGGGATGTCTTTGTCCCCTAGATCTTCAGCGCCGTTTACCAGCAATGCCCTAAGAAGATCAGAGCTAGGTGATGCCATCCCAACTTCTTGCCTCAAGAATTGTCTTGCCATTGCAGAAGCGCCGGCAACTACCGGAGTGGCCATAGAGCTGCCACTCAGAGTCATATAGAGTGGAGTTGTTCCATCTACGTGCATTGACTGCGAGCAAGCCCCCCCTGTAGCTAGGTCCGCCTCCTGAGCACGGGCCGAGCATATCATCACGCCCGGTGCAACCAATTCAGGCTTAATTCTACCATCGGAAGTAGGACCGGATGATGACTCGTTGTAGACCTGACCGATGGGTTCTGAGTCAAATGCACCTGTTGTGGATGCCCCGACTGTCAGAGAGTTCTTTGAAGTGCTCGGAGATGTGACTCCAGACTCTGACATGTCTCCTGCTGAGAAGACTACCAAGAGCTCCGGGTAATCATTTGTGAACGAGTCAATGGACCTAGAATCCGAAGTATATTCTCCAACAAAACTCTCGCTCCCCCAACTATTTGTGTGAATGTTGGCATCATTCAGAAACGAGTGCTCGAACATATCGTAAAGAGACCCCCAACGAGCTAGGATTCCTGAACTGTCCACCTCTAGTTGATAGAAGTGAAATGTCGCCTCCGGAACTATCCCAGTGGCATTTGAATCTCCGGATCCATCCCCGAGGAGTGTCGAGGTGACATGGGTTCCATGTCCACTGTTGGAGTCAGCACCGGAACTATCAGGGCCAAACAGATTGTATATTGGGTTTCTGAGCCTGTCCCCAAAGTCTCCATGATCCACGTCAAGTCCTGTGTCGGAAATACCTATGACTTCCCCTGAACCATGTAGTCCAATTCCCGAGAGTGACCTTGCAAAGTCTGCACCGGCAATGAGGCTGGCATTTGAGTTGTGTATTGTAAAGACTGGGCCCATCTCCACCTTTAGAACACGGTAGTCAGAAGCAAGATATGGGATTAGAGATATTTCTGCGGACCTGACCTTGCACAAGTGTTTGTCGCAGTGAGAGTGCTGATGCAAATCTCCCTTTTTTGCATTGAGTTCCCTGTCTAGTTTCGAGTAGTCTTCCTGGGAGTTAGAGGGAGATGGAGTAATGTCGAGGTCGATTTGGGCACCACTGAGAGCCATTAGAGAGTGCAATGAAGTAGAGATCTTCCACATTGCTGGCAAAGGACCCACCCATCTAACTTGAGGTAGTTCCTGAATGATAGAAATTTGACCTTTGGCCCTTTCTGGAGCAATGCTAATTACTACGGAATCGTCAGGGAATTGATCAATTATTTCAATTTCAAGAAGATTTAGGGAATCTTCAAGTTCCTGCAAATCGGAACTAAGTGACTGTACGATGTGAAGCCTACCATCATTGGGACCTTCGAGGCCGGCCTTTTGCCATTGTCCTGTTGGCAGTGATTCGATTAGTGGGTCAATTTTCCCAAATGGAGAGTGGATTATACCCGTTGTCTCGGCCATAGGATGGTCGCTAAGTGACGGATTCTGTAGGATTAACCAATTGTTTTCGACCTGTGGCGAAGTGATTGAGAGGGCCTTTTGTTCGTTTCCACTATCGAGTGAAATGCTTAAAGAAATAGGGGAAAGCAAAATCATTGCAATTGCGAAGTAAATTGATTTTGCAGTAGTCATTCGCTTTTCCGAGGCTATGGCCTCTTTTGACTATTGACTCTTTGCGGACTGATTAGTCGAACCTTGTGGAATAGTATCTATTGATGGCTGAGTCTGTCTTTTCGGCAGATTTCATCCAGTCATCCTCTATACCCATAAGAGCCCTGATACAATCCACATTCTCTGGAATTACGTCACTCTCTTGATGAATGGCCTGGAAATAGTAAAGACGGTTGCCAACAAGTTTGACACCATCCTCCCAAACGAAAATTTCGTGTAAGTCCCCCCACTTCCTCCCTATGTCTCTGGCCATCTCCATCACCTCTGCCGTAGTGGGAATTCGGTCATCGGCGCCATTCATGATTATCACCCTGGGAGTCTTCGACCACATTGTAATTATCGACTCAGTAGAGAGGCCGTGCCCCTCTGGCAAATCTGCAATAATGCAGTGAACGTGCATTATCGTCGTAGGAACTGCAACGGCCAAGCTATTGATTTCAATCTCTGGTTTTACGGTCATTACGTCTGGACCGTGGTGGCTTGGAACCTTCAGGACCGGTTTAATCGCATTGATCGGGCCCTTACTGGAGTCCCCTGGGTCAGCGGCACGCCTAACCATGGTGCACTCTACCTTCAATGAGCCACAATGCTCGAATAAAGGGACAAGTGTTCTGGATAGGCCAGTAGTATTACAAGAAACAACCCTTGTTCCTTCGGCATTCATATTCTCCTTGTGATTAGCGGACGAAGTGTATGAAAGACCGGTTAGATCGTGTTTTTCTCCTCCTTGGAAGATATATTTGACCCCAGCAGAGCGGTACTTCTCTAGATTCTCAGCACCCATTTTACCAGGAGCACAATCAACAACTACATCTGCTATGGAAAGTAGTTCTGATAGCCCTCCAGAGCATTCATACCCTTTTTTTGAAAAAAGGCCAATTCTGTCCTGATCGTCAAACGTACAGTAAAGAGGGAAACCCTTCTTTATTGCTAGTTCACAGCCGAAGCTTGGACCGGTCTTTGTTACCCCAATTACTTCCATATCATCTTGTGCATCTACGGCATCTGCTACTCTCTTGCCGATTGTTCCAAATCCGTTAATTGCGACTTTTATGGTTCCCATTGTTGAATCCCCATGTTGTTGCCTATGATTGTGGTACGTCTGAAGGATGCCTATGAACATAGCGAATTCGGCAAGAGTCAATAATGAGTCGCCTCTTTCTGTATACTAGAGTAATGCAGGGGGCGATGGTTTGAGGGATATTGTCAAAAAGAGTTTGAAGCTCAACAATGACCTGGACAGGTATGTCGAGCAGGCATTAGAGCAGGGGCGGCCTGTAAAGATAGGCTGGGGTCGAGCCGGGGATGAGAGGCCAAAGGACGGAGAATTTGGAGTAATGACTCACTTGCCTGAGGGGGCGAGAGTACTGTGTCTTGGATCCCTTGGCGATTGTGTTGGAGCGGCAAATAGAGGTGGGACCTTGACCCTTAGGGGGGATTGCGGATCAATGCTCGGAGCGTTTCACCTTTCTGGAAAGACGGTTGTAGAGAAAGACGTTGGCAATAAGGCGGGATTCGCAATGAATGGTGGGGAGATCTCAATCCAGGGGTCGACTGGCGATGAATCGGGACACTCTATGGCTGGAGGGATTCTTCTAGTCAGGGGCCATTCAGGCGATCGCCTGGGCTGTGGGATGTCCGGCGGCTCGATAGTGGTGATGGGTTCGGTTGGTTCAGAGCCCGGGATAGGAATGACTGGAGGTAGAGTCATCATTTCTGGCAGTTGCCCGCCTCCGCCGGATGGGGTCCAAATGAGATCAATAAAGAAATCAGAGATTTCTGAATTCTCAAAACTGCTAGACCCCATGGGTTTGTCCCTGAATGATGATGCTTTGGTTCTAGAGCCTGCTGGAGATGCCTTTCCAAGCGTTGAGGAAACAAAATTTTTCATCTCTGAGGGTTTTGAAAATATTTCACTATATCCAAATGAGGACTCTTTATCGAATAATGCACCCCTAGACCACTATACTCTTCTTGTACAGGATGGGTCAGATTCTGGAGGTGCACTATTGAAAATACCCTGGATTATGACTTGTGAAACAACAATGGGTTCTGAAAGGTGGAAGGGAATTGATTCGCCAGCAATAGTCAGAACAGAATCAAGAGATAGCGACTTGTTGCTAGTTGGGAAAAATGAATTCTGTGAGGCCATCGATCATGTGGGAAATTGCTCGGGCGTTGTTTTTGACATCACGGACTTCCCGGGACTTAATGACGCGGAAATAGAAGCGATGATTATTTCACTTCGGAGTAGGATGTCTGAAAGTTCGATAATATTACTAAGAGGCAGGATTGACAGGATAGAGCGTCTTTTCCGGCTTGTCATGGACTTGGAGTTAGATGGAGCAATAGTGAACTGTGCAACTAGGAGCGGGTCTCGTCTAGCCTCATCACTTCCAAAGATTGGTTTAGCTTCGAAGGCAATGGGCATGAGTGAAACAGGGAAATTTGTGATGATTGAGGTTTTGCACGAGCCTGTTGCTAAGGACCTGATCATTGCGGTTGCTTCTGGATGTACGGCATTAGTATCGCCATGTCCTGAAAGTGACTTGAATGAAAAGATCAATGAGTTAACAATGGGAATCCGCGGTTGGATGCGAGAGATCGGCGTTGACAGGATTGAGCGGATAGGGAGAAGAAACCTTCGAGCCGACGATTTCGATACAGCTGCAATTTCTGGCCTGAGGTTGGTTGGATATGATCGCCCCCTAAAGATGTGGCTAGATCTGAGGTGAGAAAATTCCTACTCTAGACTTCAAACACTCTATCCTCAGTTACATCCAGAATATTCACGAGTCTAGGCATTTACCTGGAGAATGGACCGAATGGTTGCCGGAATTGGGTTGCCCCGTAGATAGCAATAATGAGGATTCAATAGAAGTCGAGATTTTTCCGGATCGGCCTGATCTTCTCAGTCATGAGACTATTGCAAGAGCTTCCCGTTCATTCCTATCAACAAACGAAGTGGGGGTTGGCTTGCCGGTATCTCAAGGCGAAATCAAACTCTCAGTCGCCCCGGAGTTGAAAGATGTCAGGCCGATAGTAATGGGCGCGGTAGTCAGGGGGGTAAATACTGGGTCTAATCCAGAAGAAAAAGAAGATTTTATTCAATCACTGATGGATCACCAAGAAAAGTTACACATGACACTGGGGAGAAAGAGGAAATTCGCATCAATAGGGGTCCATGACCTAAACTCTCTGAAACCCCCGTTTAGGGTGATTACTGCCCCGTCGGATTTCTCTTTCGTGCCACTTGCCTGCTCAGAGGAGATGACAATTGAAGCTATTCTGAAGGAACACCCGAAAGGGATAGAATATTCCCACCTAATGGAAGGGATGGAAAGTTTCCCAGTGATACTGGATTCTGAAGATATGGTCCTCTCGTTTCCACCAATAATTAATGGCAACCATACAACTGTTAACGAGGGAACTGAGGATTTCTTCATCGATGTAACGGGTTGGGATGCTAGGTCCTGTGAATCCTGTCTGCTACTTGTGTGTCTATCGATGTCAGAAAGAGGAGGAGAGGTTGAGAGTATCGAAATATCTGACTCGAATGGAGAATGTGTTCGAGTACCGAACGGAAATCCGCGAAAACACAGAGTTCCAGAGAGTCTGATTAGGAAAATTCTGGGCTTAGAATTGGGATCGGAGGAGTTAGCTCGTTCAATAGCGAAGATGGGCGGGAAACTGGAGGGAAGTCAAACCGTGACTGATGGGCCCAATGAACGCGGACGGTGGGCTGACT
>CAZPNT010000023.1:0-11433 GCA_964588055.1 uncultured Candidatus Poseidoniales archaeon
CCTTCTTGAGCGGATGTTGGCCATCCCCCTCTGCTTCCAACCTGCTGAGCGGTAAACTATCAACCCGATGAAGGATACGGAAACGGCTAATATCGCCCAAGTCTCGCCGCTGAAGGGCCTGAATGGGTCCTTGGACCACTTCCCGTCACCCAGGACCCCGTCCTCAATATCCGGTATCCCATCTCCGTCATCGTCATCGTCTTGGTCATCTGAGATCCCGTCACCGTCGAAGTCCAGTACTTCTGCACCGTCCTGGAAGCCACCCTGATCACTTTCCTCGACGTCTACCAGTACTTCCTCCCCAATCAGCGTCTGAATGGGGCACCCTAGTTCATTTCCAGGTAAAATTAGGATCTGCAGGAAATCCTCGTCTTGTGAGCTGATGCCAAATTCGTAGGGGCACTCGTCGGCATTGTTTCCTATGCTGTCGCCGTCCGTGTCCAACCATTCTGCGGGGTCATCGGGGAACGCGTCGACATTGCTTCCCTGGTCAGCGAACCCATCCCCGTCAGCGTCGGACCATTTGTCCGCTTCGAGTGGGAAGGCGTCAGTGCCGTTTTCCCCGCTTCCTTGGCTGTTGCATGGGACCGGATTGAGCCACCCGTCCCCGTCACAGTCGGTATCCTGGTTGTTTCCGATACTGTCGCCATCGGTGTCGTCCGTCTCATTTGCATCTAGAGGGAACTCGTCCCCTTTAGCGGAAGTCAGGCAATCTGGTGCCCCATCGCCGTCTAGGTCTGGTCCCTTGTTGCTGACCAATGCCCCGTACTCATCAGTTATGTGGTAGGTGGTGTCGTCGCATCTGCCGTCGTTGTCGTCGTCGGGGTCTACGTTGTTACCCCAACCGTCGCCATCAGCGTCAGACCACTCGTTGGGGTCCGTTGGGAACACGTCGAAGCTGTCTCTCCTCCCGTCACCGTCATCGTCATCGTCCGCGTTGTCACCAATGCCGTCCTCATCGAAGTCCGCCCACTCGTTCTGGTTATTTGGGAACGGATCGACAGTATCGTTAACGCCGTCGTTGTCGTCGTCCGTGTCTATGCTGTCTGGTATCCTGTCCCCATCCGAGTCGAAGGCAACATCCGGGTCTAGTGGGTCGTAGTCCTCATTGTCTGGCACCCCGTCATTGTCGTCGTCGGTATCCGCTTGATCAGGAATCCCATCCCCATCGAAGTCCGCGAAGCAGTCGTCGAAGAATGTGGATGCCTCGGTCAACGTCGATTGCCCGTCTGGACACTGAGTCTGCGAAGTAGCCTCGCTTTCTGAAACGTAGAAGCCTCTGGATGCTGGTGTGCATGCATTCTGCCCCTTGAGGCTGGAGTAGTACCCAGACTGGCAACCAATCTGCTCGACCTGACCCGTGCCAGGTACCATGAAACCCCTATCCGCCAGTATGCATGTTGTCTTCTCGGGAAGCGGCTGGTAAGACCCACTCGAACAAGGAACCTGCTCTTTGGAACCATGTCCTAGGTCAATAGTCGCAGGTGTGCTAAGATCTGTGGTCGAACCGTCACCAACCTGTCCAAACTCATTCGCCCCCCAGCACTTCAGACTCGCATCGTCTAGAATCGCACAGGTGTGCCTATGGCCCACAGACAATGAAGTTGCATTTGTGCCTAGAGTGATTATTTCGGGGCTTGAATGGGAAATCTGAGTGCCGTCCCCTAGCTGGCCGAAGCTGTTATCTCCCCAGCATGCCAATTCACCTGAATCGAATAGTCCACAGCTGTGGAAGAGGCCAACGCCGATTTGCATGATGAGTTGGTCAGAGCTCAATGGAGATGGCTGGGGGGTGTTAGAATCGGAAACTCCGCCGTTTCCAAGTTGCCCATATTTATTGAAACCCCAACAGTACATAGTTCCATCATTCATTCCCAGGCAGGTGTGGAATGCACCTGAATCGAGTGTTACTGCGCTACTGTTGCTCTGTACCGAAGCCATGACGGGGGTAGTGCTGTCAGAGTTGCTACCATCGCCCAGTTGGCCATTCCAGTTCTCGCCCCAGCACATAACGTCTCTGCCACTCGTAATTACACAGGTGTGGAAAGACCCAGAAGACACCTCCACAGCGTCGGCTTCTCCCATGGAGACAAGAACAGGACTCGCACTATCTTCCAATGTGCCGTCCCCGAGCTGCCCGTTCCTGTTCAGGCCCCAGCACTTCACGCTCTTGTCGTTCATTATTGCACATGTGTGGGACTCTCCAGATGAAACTGATATTGCGCTCACCCCCGATCCAAAATCGACCGAAACAGGGCTAGTCCTCTCAATTGTCGTCCCGTCCCCTAGCTGACCGAATTCGTTCGAACCCCAGCAACGTATGGAACCGTCATCAAGCAACGTGCAAGTATGGTATGATCCGGACGAAATTTCGATCGCCTTCCTTCCAAGCGGCATTGAGGCCTTGCTGGGGTTGAGGCTAGGGTTCCTCGACCCATCCCCTAGCTGGCCGTTGCTGTTCTCCCCCCAGCAGCTAACGGAACCGTCGTCTAGAATTGCACACGAGTGCGAAGCCCCAGATGAAACTTGAGTCAGCACTGGTACGCTGTGCCCTGCCTCTGCCCATTCGCAAGCTAGTACGGATTCCTCTCCATATTGATCGTTGTACTTCCCTGCCGGACAGGGAGTTCCTGCGGCGGCTCCCTCGCTTGAAACATAGTATCCCGGCCTCGCGTCTTCGCAACTTGTTTGTCCCGATAATTCCTGGAACTTTCCAACGGGGCACTGGGTTTGCGAGGTCGCTCCATCAGTATTCGTGTAGTTCCCCGGGCTTGCTGGAGTCATGACCGTATTTCCAGATCCACTGACGTAATACCCCGGCGAAGCTTCCCTGCATGCGAATCTTCCGTATGATCCAGAAGAGCAGTCAGCTGCTACCGTCGGATTGCTGTCGTCGCTGTCGTTCGATGAGGGGAATCCATCTCTATCTGCATCTCCAGGTACTCCGACTTCGAAGATATTCAAGTCGTCGTTTTCGTTCCAGTCTCTCTCTGAACTGCTAATGTACCTCCATCTAGAGATTGCAGAGAACTCAGACGGCGATGTCCCGAGCGATGACTCGGAACCCTCCCCTCCCCAACAGCGAGGCAAATCGTTGCTTCCAACAATGCATGTGTATGACGTCCCAGAAGTAACTGAGATCGCTCCCAAGTTCTGCCCTATTGAAATTTGGATGGGCGAGGTAATCTGATCAGAAGTACTCCCATCGCCAACTTGCCCATCCGAACTCTTCCCCCAGCAGTGCAGGGAGTCGCTAGAATCAACCACACATGTGTGATCCTTCCCGGCATCGATTGAAATCGCTCCTGCCATCACCGCACTTACTGTCGCCGCGTCGTTCTGCTGATTGGTCGTCCCGTCCCCTAGCTGTCCATTTGAGTTCAATCCCCAGCACTTCACATCTCCTCCGCTAGAGCCGTCCAGGATAGCACAGGTATGCGCTCCACCGGTAGAAACTGCTACTACATTCCCTCCCAAGGTTACCGTGGACGGGGTGTTGGTCGATGCAGTGGAGTCGATTCCAAGTTGACCATTCTCATTCAAGCCCCAGCATTTCAGTGCCCAAGTGTCGGTAACTGCGCACGTGTGTTTCGCTCCAGTAGAGACTGCGAGGAACTTCTCTCCTGGAAGTGTGACGGAAACCGGTGTCCTGCTATCTGCGTTGGTCCCATCCCCTAGTTGGCCGTGATCATTCCTCCCCCAGCACTCCATACTGGCATCGTCTAGAATCGCACAGGTGTGCCAGTCACCAGCAGACATCTGGACTGGGACTCCCGAAAGAACGACCTCGACCGGCAAGCTAGAATGGGATATAGTTCCGTCACCCAGCTGTCCGTAGTTGTTCCTTCCCCAGCATTGTAGATCACCATTATCGAGAATAGAGCAACTGTGGTCCTTGCCCGAGGTAATTGAAACTGCTGTTCTCGATGAATCCAGACTCACCTCTGTCAGAACCATCCTGTCAATGGTCGTCCCATCCCCTAGCTGGCCGAATGAGTTGTCGCCCCAGCACTTGAGTGTGGAGTCATCCAGTATGGTGCAGAGGTGATCCTCGCCCACCGTCATCGTGGTTTCCGTGAAAATAGAACCTGCTTGGAAACCAGGATGATAGTATCCGCTAGAAACGGGGTTCCTCATGTCAGTGATTACCCCGTCACTGGATGCCAAGTAGTACTTCAAGCCCGAATCAATCACCTGTTCCCCTGTAACGATTACTTCCCAGTCACCAGCCTCGGGAGAAGACACGGAAATCCCGACAAGGTTGTTTACTGCGTCGTTTGTGTAGGTCCGTAATTCCCCACCAGGACTCTTGAGGAAGATATCCAAGTCATTCCTGAGTTGGATTGAAGAGGAGGCGGAATTCACCGGATCGTTCCAAGCCAGGACCACTCTCAAATCATTGATTCCAGTATCTGGGACGCTCAGTTTGAATGAGTGGCTATCAGATGTTATGATTTCTATCCCCTCTGAGAATCCGCTACCCACAGCTCTAGCGATATCGGCCCTCCCCCATCCCTCGTGAGGGTTCGGGACCTTCTCAACAGCCCCGTTCTGGCCGTCTCCACCGGTATCGTACTGTCCTTCTAGATCGTGGGAAGAAGCACTCAATATGGCCTTGATGAGAGCCGAATCTGGGCAGTTGTCTCTTGAAGGGTCAATGGCTAAGTTGCAATCGTAATCAGCTGTGGGGTGGTCGTTAAGGTGCTCAATTAGTAGTGCAACCAATCCAGCCACTACTGGAGTGGCCATCGATGTGCCGGTCTTAACAAGGTACGAGCCAGTGGAGTCGACACAATTGTTAGAGGAACACTGCACCGTAAATTGACTGCTCTTCGTCGACACGATATGCGTACCAGGAGCAACGAGGTCAGGCTTTATCCTACCATCGCTAGTTGGCCCAGTGTTCGATGTACACGATATTCCTTCTATATCATCTGCCATTGGAGAGTTCCCGACAGGATTCCCCCACCAAGGTCCCGTATGCCCAAACATGCTGACACATGTCCTATCGAAGAGACCGATTCCAGTATTTCCTCGGTTGTTTTCTGAAGCCCCAATGGCCAGGATGTTCTTCGCATTTGCCTGCCTGTTCATCGCCCCGGTGTTTATTTCTCCGTTCTGCCCCCCGGTGCAGGCGGACATACCGAACGATGTGTAGTAGCAGTCCCTTGCATCATTCCCCATTGCGAAAAGTACAGTCATATCCGGATAATCGTTCGTAGCTTCGTCGAGAGTCGCAGTGTCTGCTGAGTAGTATGTCCAGCATTGGGAGGAACAGCCACCCCCAATACTATCTGGACCCCTCCCCCATGAGTTAGTATGAACCCTAGCACCGGCTGTATGAGACTCTCCCAAGAAGTCAGCGTATGGGGGAAGTGCCAGATTCGCGTCGCAAACTGTCCTATCAATCAGTCCGTTTGTAGGTCTGTCGTCGTCATAGTATTTGCAACCCCAACCCACTGATTGCATGAAGAGATGGGCTCCCGGGGCCATGCCACTGTTGTCTTTCCCGTCCGGCGAGTTGCTCCCATCCCCCAGTACGGAACCAACCACATGGGTGCCATGGCCATTGTAGTCGGAAGGGGTATCAGTATCATCGATAGTCGTAATTTCAACTTCATCTTCCCACCATGCGTATTCGCACGTGGAATCGCAGCTTTCGTAGTTGACTACCCCAGCAATCCTTCCATAGAAGTCGGAGTGAATCGCCGAGTTCAGTGTAGTGCAACTCGAAAGCCCGCTGCATTCCACCGCATTGTCCAATCCCGAGTCCATTACCCCGACAATAACGCCATCTCCAGTTAGAGCACCCCCGGAACCCATGTTGCCGGTGTCACTGACCCAATCAGCTCCGGTGATCTCCGCTGCCCCCTCGTTATCGAAAGTTGAGGGATATTTGGGCTCGATCCACTCCACGAAGCTCTGCTCGGACAACATTTCGATCTCCTTCTCGTTTACGATCACGTCTACGTATCTCCCTAGCTGGAAGTTACGCCATTCAACACCGGCACCCAGGATGTCCTCGAAATGCCCTGGCCCGGATAGGGCTACTAGCATCACGTAATCTTCTCCTTCCTTCTCTGCGAAGTCATTATCGAAACCCTGTAGGATAGGGATTGCATCGGGTGCGATCTTGTCGATATTTGCAAGTCGGAATGCACCGATGACTCCCGCTTCCATGAGGGTGACGGGGGACAACTTCGGGACGTTGCAGTGTAAACCCTGAGGGGCATAGAAGGTCCCGCACTCCATCCCCATTCCTTCTAGTTGTGATTTCCAGTCTGTGGGGATTGGGTAATCGTGACCCAGAGCGTGCCACCCAGTGATAGCACCCTCTCCCGTTCTTTGGCTCCAGTCTTGGATTGGGACGTATGAGGCTGTTCTATGGAAGAGTGAGGCGGTTCCGACGTTCTCCTTGTCCCAGTACCAACCGTAAGAAGGGTCATCGAAAATAGCCATTGGATCATTTGGCGAATAGATTGGAACTTCGATAGTCTCCTTGGAGGATAGGACTTCCTCTAGTTCAGAAGACTCGCTTCCAATGGTTGCAATCGTCAAAATGCTCGGTAAGATCATGACAACTACAAGGAGAAGGGAAAGCCGCGACCTCGCCGCGTTGCCACTGGACATAGTCCTCCTACATAGTAGGAGGACATTAAAATTGCCTAAAATTCACAATACGGAATGACTACTGAATTTTTCTACAATAGCATCTCCATGACCTCTAAATTATATTAACCAAATTCCGTGAAAAACATCACATACGCCCGCCCCACTCGTCTGCTTCCAATGGTTGAAGATGACTCCTCTTCGACATCTCCTGAAAAGTCTGCAATCAAGGACGAGGAAGTAACTATTGGTTCCGAATATGATGAAAAGATAGACCTTGAGTTAGACAGGATAAGGGATAGGAGAGAGAACCCCGGCAAGAGCTTCCTGGTGAATACTATCGTTCCAAAGACATTCGATGACTACACACTGGTCTTCGGGGTGATGACTGGATTGATATTCTTCGGAATGGTGACCCTAGCTTCATCGGGCTTGGTTCTCGGAGACTCAATTAAGATAGATGACACCCTATCAGGGACTCCTCTCGATCCAAATGACTGCGTGGATAAGAGGGACGAGGTTTGGATCAAAACCTGGGTCCAACATGAAGATCTACAAATCGAGAGTCGCAACTTGGAATCTTCCTCTAAATCTGCAATTCTTATTGTCGTGTGGAACAAATCTTCGGTTGAGGCCGAAGCAGACTCCCAAGGGGAACCATTGCTGGCCACAGCCAAGTCCGGTACGGGGGACCTGTCAACAGAATTGAGCAACACCGATTTGGAAGACGGAAAATATAGTATTAGAATCGGAGTCGTGGTCCCAGATAACGAATCCATTGACTGGTCCAATATTTCCGAAGAAGAAATAGCAGAAATTATTGGAAATAATGAAAATCTAATTGTCTCCAAGGATCTCGAAATTGAGTTGCACACAACCCAGTCTTCCTCCATCTTCGGATCCGGGGAAACACACAGGAAGATGGAGAAGTTAGACGAAGAGGTCAGAGCCTGCATGACGATTCAGGATATGGGGGTCTGGGGGTGGATTCTCATGGGTGCCGAATGGGTAGGTGGAAGGGAGACTGCGATGCTCACTGGGGGAAACGCAGAGGTTCCTCCTTGGTACATGGCCATGGTATCCCTGGGGATGTCGGTATTCTTCCTATGCGTACAGTACCCGCTAATGCACAGATTGTACCATAGAGAAACCGACGATCTCCTCACGAGTGAGCAAATGAACAGGCTGATTGTGAGGACAATAGAAAAAGCATCAAAGAGACTTCACATAAAGCCCGATTTGGAGTCTATCAGGGTCCAGGATCGAGCTATTTCGGTAGATGTTTTCCTATTCTACAACACCTCTAGGAGGACCCTCGCCAGCCCTATCGATGTAAAGGGAAAGATCATCAAGGACATCCTGAATGAGTTTCGAATATTCGGAGAAATGCGACCTCTTCAGATTAAGACCGTATGCAGCGACTCTGAAAACGAATCAGGAGAAAGGATGGATTTCGGTGATTTGGGAGAAGTCCGACTGTCTGAAGATTACAGCTCCTTCTTCTCTTCCATGGGGAAGTTCGGTAATCTCGAGGAGGCATTCAGAGAGAGCATGTCCAGATGGTTCCGAAAGCACGATGTCGCCGACTACGGCTCGGCAATTTTAGCCGACGAGGACGCCGTCTTCGTCAGAGTGATTTACAGGCCCGTCACCAGATTCGCATACTTCCTGTTCAAGCCCACCTATCAGCACCTCCAGGGGGATCTCAGGAATCAACTCGGAAGTGACCTCGAGACCCTTCTAGCGGGAAGGACTCTGGTGGTGAGTGCTAGGAACGAGAAATCAACTCTGGGAGATAGAGCGGTTGCAGGAAGAGTTGAGCAGGGGTCAGAAGAACACGAAGGTGAGGCCATGGTGGCTAAGAGGGGAGGGATACCGGGAGCCCTTCTACAGAACCCATTCATGGGAGACATCCTGTCTTCAGTGGAGTACGTAGCCCATAAGAACAGAAAGAGGATTGACAAGTACGGTTTCTGGGGTCTGATTGTATTCGTCTGGATACCATTCATGGCTAGCGGAGTCTTAGTGGGTGCTATGCTTGGCTTGGTTGCTAGGATGAGGTTTCAGAGGGTTCTAGCAGCATGCTTCATCGGAGGTACGGCCGCCTCTGTCACATGGGCATATACCGCGAGGGGGATTATCGAGGTGATGGAGAAGTACCATGCAGAGGCATTCATACCATTCATCATCCTACTCGCAGTAGGATTCACATGGCTAAAGATTCGTGATAACAAGAGGTTCAGGAGAGAGGAGCTGTTCAAGGACTCTATGGCCTTTTTCGCAGGCGCACCGGATTCATAGTTCAGAAGTCATTTTGAATACCAATACCCATTCGTAGGAATGTGGATAATGTGGCACTTGTGAGAATCAATGGACTGGAGAGGCATTACCAAATGGCTTCAGAGACAGTTAGGGCTCTGGATGGGGTGGATCTTGAGATAATCGAAGGAGAGAGGATCATACTCCTGGGGCCCTCCGGCTCTGGTAAGACTACGCTTCTCAACTGCTTATCTGCATTGGATAGCCCAACCGGTGGAGAATACCAATTCTCTGGAATCGAGGTCCCCAAGAACGACTCAGAGGCCATGACTACTTTCAGAAGAGAAAACATTGGATACGTTTTCCAATTCTTCAATCTACTCCAGGACCTTACCGTATTGGAGAACCTACTCCTGATACAGGAGTTAGCTGGAAGCAGAGACGAAGATAGGGCTCGTAATCTACTATCCCTTGTAGGTCTGGAAAACGAAGTTGACCGCTTTCCCGCAGAGATCAGTGGGGGCCAGCAGCAGAGAGTAGCCATAGCTAGAAGTCTAGCAAAGAGGCCAAGGCTTCTTCTTGGGGACGAGTTGACAGGGAATCTAGACTCATGGACATCTTCTGTAGTGATGGAAGTCCTGGTTAGGGCGTGCGAGTCAGAGGGAATCACATGTGTATTCGTAACTCATGACGAGTCTCTGGTCCAATTCGCTACTAGAGTGATAAGGATCGATAGTGGCAAAATCATTTCCGATGATAAAGTAGGATAGGTGAGGGTATGCTCATCCTACTAAACAAGCGTCTGGCAAGGAGTATGATGAGATCAAAGATCAGACTTACTGCCGTAGTAGCTATGGTAGTCGTGGCAGTCTTTGCTGGCGTATCATTCGCAGCCTACGCACATACCGTTTCAGGGATGTATGACGAAATATACGAGGACTCCGAGAACGGGGTGAATCTTCCAGATTTGTGGGTAGAGAATCCCAGCGGGACTTGGGACGGAGAAACCTCAGCCTCGCTTTGCGAGGATATCGCCAGTAATTGGCCAGAATCCGAGTTAGTCTTGAACGAATGCGAGCCTAGATTGAGGCTCGATGGGACCATGTTTCACAAAACAACAGAGGAGGGGCAACAGAAAGAGAAACTCGTTCCAGGTGTCTGGCACGGAATCGACGAGGGATTCGTGGACCGCGTGTGGATGCCAGATCACAATTGCTGTTCTGGGAGGATGGCCACAGACGAATCAGAGATAGTCATAGACGCTCATGTTGCATCGGGGATGGGGATATCTTTGGGCGATTCAGTGACCATAGGTGCCGGATCCGGCAGAATGAACTTCACAGTCGTGGGGATCGGACTCCACTCAAACCACCTTTACTTCGCAAAAGATGGAGATTTATTCCCCGCCGATCCAGGTACCTTGGCTACAGGATACCTCTCATCAGAGGGCCTGGAGAGACTGGCTAACCTGAGCAGTGGCTCTTCGAATTTTCTTCTGATAGACGTATTGGGTACTCCGGATTACAATCTTCCATCTACAGACGAGGACGATGGTCCAGAACTCACTCTGATCACGCAAGCTATGGATGATACCATCTCAAACTCGATAGACTCACCTTCTCTAATTTACGATCGCTCACAAGTTTTCTCAGTGGAAATCTTACGTGCTGACGCCGAAGGAGCCATGCTGTTTTACTTCCCGATTACAGGGATGATAGCGGCCATTGCTGGAATCACTCTATTCCTCAGCCTTCAGAGGCTAGTCCAGTCTCAGTCTCGGGAGATCGCGATTTTGAGAACACTCGGTGTCCCAAGATGGGCAATAATGCCATCCTATGTCATCATGCCACTAGGAATTGGAATCACTGGATCTTTGTTCGGAGCGATTCTGGGAGTTTATCTGGGCGCACCCGCCATGTTGGCATTCTATGAGGGCTTCATGGGGATACCCATTCTTCAACCAACGGAACTCGGACAAATTGTAATACAGATCGTAGTGGTTACAACAGCGGTTGTACTGTTCTCGGGAATGCTTCCAGCTATCCAGGCATCCAGGCTTCAGCCTCTAGAGGTAATGAGGGGGGAGCATGAGATCAGGATTTCTTCCAGGAAGATACAGAAGCTCACTTCCAGCCTTCCCGCAACTGCGGGCTTGACCATCAGGTCGAGTATTAGGAAACCAGCAAGATTGACCTTCACATTCCTAGCAGTGGGACTCTCCATGTTGCTGTTCGGAAGCACGACTCTAATGATGTCATCCATGGAAGAAATGACTGTGGGATCAGTCGAAGATGATCAGAACTGGGACATTCAGGCCAATGTGTTGTTTGGAGGGGAGGATGAAGTAATCCAATGGGTGGATGATAAGGGGGGTTATCACGAGAGAATCATTACCTTCCCAGCAAATCCAGTCAATGACTCAAGAGTGATTTTGGCCAACGGGATGGAAGTCTTATCCACGGAAAGCGGCGCACTAATCCAACTAGATCTAAAGGAAGGGAAGGTGCCCGAAGCAGGTCGCCAGACTAATCAGATTCTAATCGACGAAGGACTGAACCATTTCCT
>CAZPNT010000024.1:0-11369 GCA_964588055.1 uncultured Candidatus Poseidoniales archaeon
AGACACCACTGGATTAGCAATCCAGCGCAATGGCCAGGCTATGCGACTGCCGCAGTAATTACACGACCAGAGATTCGTGCTTAAGCAGAACGGTCGAACTACTCTTCTTCTCCAACGGCTTCCCCTGCCGAAATTAGTTCCGAGGGCAGTCTGGCAACGAACACTATCTCGTCCACATAACCAGTCCTTTCTCGATTTCTCAGTTCCATTATCCTGGTGCCCTTGGTTACTTTCCCTAGAGTCTCCTTAGTTTGCCCGGAAATCATCCTAATCATCATGCCAGATTCTGTCAGCATGAATAACTGATCTTCAAGGTCTGGTATCTGTCTGACGCTTACAATCTCATCATCATCTCTTAGGGACATTGTTCGGACTCCCTTAGTGCCTCGGTTAGTCTTTCTGTAACCGTCCCTTTCGAACATCTGATTCCCCTCCTCGTCAAGTACCTGTTCTCCTTCCTCAGATAGTGCAATCATTTCTCCAGAACCCAATCTGCTCCGCTTCGCCATCCCATATTTGGAGATAGTAAGCACGCTTGTGTCGAAGTCCTCTGTAACGATCATTCCAATCACTTTGTCATCACCGACAAGCTTCATCCCCGATACGCCCTGGCTGACTCTCCCTTGGACCCTTACAACATACGTAGTCATGGTCTCGCCAGTCTCCTGAGAAACCCTGGTTTTCTTCTCGGCGGGCATGAATCGACAGGCATTACCGTGAGCGGAGACTAATACGACGTGGTCCAAATCGGTTGCTGGCCTGACCGAGACAAGAGTGTCACTCTCCCCATCAGCGAATTTCAGTGCATACTTTCCGTTTCTGTTTATCCTCGCATACTCGGAGAGGCGACTCTTCTTTATCCTGCCATTTGCTGTAGCGAACATAAGGTAGTGGCCTTCTGGATTCTCAATCAGGCTCCTGTCCAACGGGAGGATTGAGATGACCTTCTCTTCTTCCCTAATCCCGCTCAGTAGATTCCTGATGTGCGAACCTCTGCCGTACCTGCTAGCCGACGGAGTTTCCCAGGCCCTTAGCCCGTACACCCTCCCCTTGTCTGTGAAAATAAGCAACCTGTCCTTGGAGAAGCAGGTTATGATCTTAGAAGGCGTGTCCTCTTCCTTTGTCGCTACTCCTTTGAGTCCCTTGCCGCCTCTGTTTTGAAGGCGGAAGGCCTCCACAGGGAGGTGGCGGATGTAGTTATCTTGAGTCAGTGATATTACTATTGCCTGCTCTGCAATCAGATCCTCCCTATCCATCGACAGTGGGGCTGGGTCGATTTTCGTTCTTCGATCGTCCCCATGCTTCTCTACCAAGTCCTCCAATTCAGCACTGATGATTCCTAACCTCCTCTTCCTACTATCTAGGATGCCCTGGTAGTCACTTATGGCCTCCTTGAGCTTGTCGAGCTCTTCAGAAACCTCTTGCACATTCAACTTAGTAAGCTGGTACAACCTCCTCTCTGCAATAGCCTTGGCCTGTTTTTCCGAGAAGGCGAATCTCTTGATTTTCGGAAACTTCTCCTCTCCTCTCAAGTATTGCTCGAACTGGTCTCGTGAATCTGAATTCCTCCCCACTTCGATGATCTCGCCCATTCTGCCCTGAGCCCTCATTAGCCCTTCCAGAATGTGCGCTCTGGATTCGGCCTTTTCCAAATCGTGCTTGGTCCTCCGTTCTACTACTGACTCCCTATGCCTGACGTAAGTGTGGAGTATTGTCGTCAGGTCTAACTGCACCGGCTCTCCTTTCAGAATGCCCATCATATTGGCAGAGTAAGACTCCTGTAGTCTGCTAGACCGGTAAAGTTGGTTTAGGACGGCATGCGCATCAGCATTTTGTTTAATCTCTATGACTACTCTAATTCCTTCCTTACTGGACTCATCGCGAATGTCCCTGATTCCCTTAATCACCTCCTTTTGGACCAGTTCGGCAATACTCTGGAGCATCGTTGCCTTCCTAACCTGGTACGGGATGGAATGGACAACGAGCCTCTTTCCGTTTGAGTCGTCTTGCACCTCAACATCGGATCTGATGTGGAACTTTCCATGGCCCGTCCTGTACATGTCCACTATTCCGTCAATTCCGTATATCGTGGCCCCAGTTGGAAAATCTGGTCCCTTGAGGTATTCCATATAATCTAGGGCATCGATTTTTGGAGGATTGTCCAGACCGATCTTCCTGTCCTGCTCCACTACCCTGTCTATGTGGAATTTTAGGGCGTTCACAACTTCATTGAGATTGTGAGGGGGTATTTTTGTGGCCATTCCTACTGCTATCCCATCGCTCCCATTCAGAAGTAGGTTGGGCAATCTGGATGGGAGTACCGAAGGCTCACTCTCGGTCTCGTCGAAATTTGGCTCCATATCGATGGTGTTCTTGTTTATGTCATCTAGCATGTGGCGGGAGAGACGGTCTAGACGACTCTCTGTGTATCTCATAGCTGCGGGTGGGTCCCCATCAATTGAGCCAAAGTTACCTTGCCCGTCAATCAAAGGGTAACGCAGCGAGAAGTCTTGCGCCATCCGTACCATGGTGTCGTATAGCGCCTGGTCCCCATGTGGGTGGTACTTCCCCATGACCTCCCCCACGGATCTTGCAGATTTGCTGTAGCCCTTGTCAGAGGTGTGCCCTGCCTGGTGCATCCCCCAGAGTATTCTCCTATGTACGGGTTTCAGTCCGTCCCTAGCGTCAGGGAGGGCTCTTCCGATAATCACGCTCATGGCATAATTGATGTAACTCTCTTTCATCTCTTCTGAGATGTCCCTTCTGAGTAGATCTTCCGCCATAATATCGCCTCAGACGTCAAGCGCCGTCACTTTGCTCGCATTGTTCTCGATGAACTCTCTTCGATCTGGCACGTCCTCGCCCATTAGGATCGAGAATAGTGAATCGGCTTCTTCCGCGTCTTTGATCTCCACCTTCATCATAGTTCTACCCTCTGGATCCATGGTGGTATCCCAGAGTTGCTCAGCATTCATCTCGCCCAGGCCTTTGTACCTCTGTACATCGATTTTTGATGATGGTGACTCTTTTTGCAACCTTCTTATTGCTGCATCTCTATCTTTCTCGGTATGCACCCACTCTGTGTGCTTGCCCCTAGAAATGGAGAAAAGAGGAGGGGCTGCTATGAATACATTGCCATTGGTTATCGCTCTTCTCATAAAACGCCACATAAAAGTTAGAATCAGCGCCCTGATGTGCGCCCCATCTATATCCGCATCTGTCATGATTATGATTTTCCCATACCGCAGTTTCCCAGGATCGAATGCCCCCTCGTCCTCCTCTTCGTTCCCCACTCCTGCTCCTAGGGCCCTGATCATCCTCTGGATCTGTTCGTTTCCGAAAACCTTCGTCAGATTCCTCTGCTGCCTCTCTACATTGAGGATTTTACCTCTCAAGGGAAGGATTGCTTGGGTCCTTCGATCTCTCCCCATCTTGGCAGAACCGCCAGCACTCTCTCCTTCTACAATGTAGATCTCGCATTCTTGAGGGTCTTTTGACTGACAGTCGGCTAACTGTCCCGGGAGCCCACCCCCCTCTAGAACCCCCTTTCTCCTAGTTAGATCCCTTGCCTTTCTTGCCGCTTCTCTAGCTTTACTGGCCAGAACCGCCTTCTCAACTATCGACTTAGCTACCGCAGGATTCTCTTCGAAGTACTCCCCAAGTCGTTCATTTACAATCTGTTCGACAATTCCAGCGACTTCGCTGGTAACTAGCTTTGACTTGGTTTGAGCATTGAATGAGGGGTCCGGATGCTTGATCGAGACAACAGCTGACAGCCCCTCTCTGATGTCATCGCCGGATAAGCTGTTGACATTCTTCAGAAGGCTCCTGGATTGTGCGTAGGAGTTTATTGTCCTCGTCAGTGAGCTCTTCAGACCAGAAAGATGAGTCCCCCCATCCGAATTGTGGATGATGTTGGTGAAGCAGTGAACCGATTCAGAGTATGCGTCAGTCCATTGAAGGGCAACCTCAACGTGTACCTCTCCTTTGTCTCCTTCCTTCGAGCCTAGGATATGGAGGACTCCATCGTGGACAACCTCCTTGTTTTTGTTCATGGACTGAACATATTCCTTGAGGCCTCCGTCGTACTTGTGTTCAACTTCTACCGCGTCTTCATCACGTAAATCCCTTAGAATGATTTGCAGTCCAGCATTTAGGAACGCAGTTCTCCTCAATCTTGTGTTAATCTGATCGAAATCAAAATCCGTAACATCACTGAAAATCGTAAGATCCGGCTTGAAATTAATCTCCGTCCCGGTTTTATCTGACTTCCCTGTCGATTTTAGAGCGGCCTTCCTCACTCCCTTTGAGTAGTGTTGCCCCCACTCCTTGCCATCTCTGTGTATCGTCATTGAGAGACTCTCAGAAACTGCATTTACGGCACTTACTCCCACTCCGTGGAGACCCCCTGCAACTTTGTAGGCCTCATTATCGAATTTCCCTCCTGCGTGCAGTTTTGTCATAATTACCTCAGCAGCGCTGACACCTTCTTCAGCATGCTTCTCAACGGGAATGCCTCTGCCATGGTCAATTACGGTCACAGAGCCATTGGCCTCTAGATTCACCTCTACAGTTGGATTGTATCCTGCTAGATGTTCATCAACCGCATTGTCTACTACTTCCCAGATGCAGTGGTGTAGGGCAGATCCGTCATGCGGATCTCCTAGGTACATCCCGGGCCTTTTTCTAACAGCCTCCAGCCCTTCTAGGACCTGGATGCTATCTGCCCCGTATTCATCTGCCATTTCTTGTCCTCCTATTGAGGGTTCCCTACGGGAACCCTCAAACAATACTATCAACCTTAGGAAGCCGAGGCCTATGAACCCTCTCTATGTATCTCGTGAATTATCCGCAGTTTAGCGATAGTATCAGAAAAATCGTCAGTTATGGAAGACATCTTACTCGACACGATTAAACAGACTTCGTATTTCCCCCACTCACATGAATCGCCCCCCGGTATGCGTTACACTGAGGGGAAGGACTTCCGAAGAAATGGCTATTGATGCACCTAAAGCCGTGAAGATGGGTGCAGATTTATTGGAGGTCCGATTGGATTTATTGTGGACCAACGAGGAAAGGATACGTACAAAGAAGATTTCAGATGAAGGGGAAAAGGAAGAAGTCGAGGTCATAGTCAACCAAATGAAATTCGAGGAAATAGACTTCCAGAAGGAGATCGAAGAAATTTCGTCCTCGGTGGAAACTCCTCTTCTAATGACCTGTAGACCGGAGACTCACGGCGGACTTTTCCCAGGAAGTGAGGACGAGAGGATATCGGTTCTAAAATCCGCAATTGCTAGTAATCCGAGTTGGATAGACCTGGAGATAGATATTCCTGGATCCGTTAGGGATGAACTGGTCTCACTAGTAGGGGGCGATACGAAGGTAATCGCTTCCTTCCATTCATTGGAAGGGGTGCCAACCTCTTCGGAGATTACAAAGGAGATTATCGATGCACAAGAAATGGGGGACATGGTCAAGGCATGCTACTCAACCAATGACCGGAAGGATGCTCTGAGGATATTCGAGTCAGCACTTGAGTTGCAATCTACCGAACACAACTACTCGCTGATGGGCCTTGGACCTGGAGGTGATTGGGCTAGGATACATGCTCCTGTCCTGGGTCAAGGACTTGTTTTCGCAACCACCGAGTCAGGTTGGCATCTGGCTCAGCAGGGCAGGATAAATGCATCAGATCTCAGAATGGCTTGGGAAGTAATGGAGTATCCCTAGTCAGCATTATCCTTCAGGAATGGTACCTCTACCAACTCCGCCTCTTCTTTACCCAACGCTGTAGAGTGGTATTTCCAGTGAATAATTAGTGGGACAATGATGCATGACAGCGGGAGTGAACCGATTAGGATGTATGCCGTCGTTTTAGGAAGCATGAACCTATCCTCTACGTCAATCAGTACCTCTACGCTCATGTTCCCTGAAGCCGGGTGATCTCCATCTCTGCTATTGTCCCAACCATCTAGGACCAAGTACAACTCTTGATCGCTCGAACCTCCAAACCCGGCAAATGACCATGCGGATCCAGATGAATCAATTGCTACTGAGAACTCTTGGTAAGCAACTGACTCGTAGGCATGAGCGTCTCTGAATGGTATCCATGTGAATAGGTCCCTGTACTCTACTGGCACTGAATCCACGCCCCCTTCTTGACAAATCAGATCCCATCCCTCTTCGTCACAGAGGAGGTCTACTTCATACATGTCCATGTTTGATGGAGTAAGTAGGTAGACGTCACCTTTGGAACTGAAATCTATACAGAATGTGTACCTCTTACCAGGGCTCAGGACCATTGCGATAGCTGTGGCAGAACCGTTGTCTACTTGTATTCCGGGAAAACCCTCCCAGGAACCATCAGACCATTCCGTGCTCACATCCTTGTCAAGCGACCTCAGGCCCGTTTCCTCCGTCAATCCGAATAGACTACCCATGCCATTACCAGGAATCTCTATTGAAAGGTAATCTCTTGGATCCTCGCCGATTTCCCAGTCACTGCTCGGGGCGACTCCACAGGATGATGACTGAGAACTGGCAGGAAAGGAGGCGAAAATGATTGCACTGATTGTAGCGGCAATTATGGATGCCCCAATTCCAGAGCAATAAATCTTGGAAATCACTATTTTCGCCTCGTTCTGATTGGTCTCACGTATCCCGACTCTCTGTTCGTCCTCTCATCGGAAGTAAGATATTTTGGTTGCGGAGGTGGACTATGTTGGTCCATGCCGGGCAAACCCCCTTCCGCCTGAACCTCATCTACGTCGTACTTCTTTACCATCTCCATCGCATCTAATTCCTCATCGTCCCTTTCTCGCAGAATCATCCACCCTAAAATGGCCACTAGAGTCACTAGGGCTAGCAGTCCGGCACTCTCCCTGCCCGGGATTAGATCATCAAAAGTCAAGTCAGCGAGAGTCTTCGGCGGCGTAGTATCCTGAATCGATAGGACAGTGATAACGAAGTCCTTGAATTCGCAAACACCCACTCCATCGCAAACCGTCATCGAGATCCTTACCTCTCCCGGTTCCCCCCAGGTTTGATTGCTGCCTATCCAATCATTCCTTGTATCCCCATCGCAACCATCCAATGTGACGCAATCATCATCCACGTAGACATTGATGTCCCATTTGAATTGCAGAACCCCAGTCAAATTCCTGTCCCTATCGTTAGTTGGATCCCCATCTCCGTCGCTGTCGAAGAGAGCATCGTCATCAATCCAAGCATGGAGCCCTAAATCTAGATCGTCGTCATGGGCTTCACCAGATAGGTTGACTAAATCCCCAACTACGACATATTCCGTAGAAATTGGTTTGACAGTCGTTATTTCTGGTGCTGATGATACTCTGACCTTCATCTCGGTGGTGTTAGAGTCCCCGCCGCCAAATCCATCGACTACAGTCAGCCTAACTGTGTATTCTCCTGCTCTGTCATAGCTATGCCAAGCCACTGGTCCCGAAAAAGAAGGGCTTGCATCTCCGAAGTCCCAAATCCAGTCTACAATCCCACTCCAGTCTGGGTCACCAATGTGGTTGGAAGACTTTCCTTGGAACTCTGGATCAGCATCGAAGCTGCTCGAACCATCAAATCTAATCAAATCTCCAGGTGCAATGAAGGCCCCCCCATCCTCCATTTGAGGAACCTTCCAGACTATGTCGGACTCGTCTCCCTCGGGAATTCCAGACAAAACATCCTCTCCGTCGCTTGGACAACTGAAAGAGATCATAGGAATAGGTAGAGGATTTTCGATGTATAATAGGAAACTCTTGGGGGCTGACTCAAGTCCCCTTTCATCCATTACGACTAGAGTGATGCTATACAGTCCCGGTTGAGAGAATGTCCTACTAACTGAAGAGGTGTTCTCAATAGGGTCTCCCCGATCCGAGAATGTCCAGAAATGGGATAGTTCCGAAGAATCACCATCCGGGTCGAAAGAAGAGCTGCTGAAAATGTATGTATCGCCAATCTGCCCATCCAATGGGCGCTCGAAGAGTGCTACCGGGCGCTGATTTAGTATGTTTACAGTCAGATGAGCCACTGAGATGTTCCCATCGTCGTCAACTACCTCAAGTGTCACATTTTTCAAACCCGGTTCCCTCCAACTCACCACTGGATTTTCTTCCAAGGAACTGGTTTCGGAGAAGTCAGAGGTAAGAGATACCCCTTCTCCGTCCAAATTCACACCTTCATCGAATGTCCACGTATATTCGACAATAATGCCATCTTCGTCTAGGAAAACATCTGGCATTATTATCGGTGTCACTGCAAATGCCTCCAATTCCTCTGAGAATACCTGAACCGGCTCTCGATTTAGGACCTTCACTAACACTGTTTTCTGAGAAGACTGAAACCCATCGCTAACAAATAACTCCAGGGAGTAGATCGTCCCTTCACCACTCCCATCAACCCACAAATGGCCAACTTCGTACATTCCAATACCAGATTCAGTGACCCCATCGCCCCAGTCCCATGAGAAAAATAAACGGCTAACTGGAACGTTGTCCGACGTTCCAAAGGCTGAGAATTGAACTCTCTGGTTAGTTTGAACGGTTAACTCATCTTGAATTGACAATCCATCCACTGAAATCTCGGGGACAGGCTCCGAAGTATCGTTAACCGAGACTTCCCAGGATTTCGACTCTGAGAAGTAACCCCCTTGGTCTTCAACAATTAGGGTGATTACGTAACTCCCTTCTTCTATGTATGAATGGACTGGATTCTTCAAACTGGAAGAGTTTCCATCACCCAGGTCCCAAATATATGATTTCAGAGTATCGTTATGGCCGAATGATCCGTTTTGGAATCCAAAACCCCACGAGTCGTAACCACCCCCAAAGATGTATATGGGCAACCAGGTCTGTGTTTGATTCGAAGAAATAGACCCCGAACTCTCTGGCTTCATGTTGAAAATCTCTATCGGAAGAGTTTGGGCGATATCCTGTAATTGCCCGGTGATGTCACTAGCCCTAGCCGTGATTGACCATTCAGAAGTGAAAGGAGGGGTGAACCAAACAGACCTCACCTCAGGTTCAGCGTTACCAGCAGAAATGGTGAACTCGGCGGAGTCAAACAAGGAATTGTTGGTGAATGCAGAGAACTGAACTGATAGCGTTTCAAAGAATGCACTCGAACTTACACTAAACTCAATCTCCACGCTATCGTCTAGTAAATCTTCGTCCCTGTCCAACCCCTCTATTGATTCGATTGTTATTTGTGCGGGATTGGTTACCTGGCTAGCACTCACCGAAAATGTCCCCGTTGGGTAGTTGCCCCCAGAAAGAACGCCGCAGTTTGCGAAGTCAAAGTCGCAGTCGTCTACTAGTGAGTTGTACCAAACAAGGAGCCATACTTCAGAAGTCAAATTGCCGAATCCATGAACTAAACCGGTTCCTCTCCCGTCGTCTGAGTCTATCCTAAGGCTATCCATCGTCCAAGTACCCGTAGAATCTTCTTTGGACAAAACTACTCCTTCGAAACCAAACCTATCTGGCTGGACCATTATGCTCAACGGGTAGCCATCCCCCCCAGTAAATCTGAATGATTTGAGGCCCCAACCCTCCAATGAGTGTCCAGAAGATTGCCATGCATCTGACCATTGATCGTTTTCTGCGCTAGCTTGCCCCCTACAGAATCCTTCAGCAGAGCAATCTTCTTCTAAGTCTATTTCAGAGAAACCAAATGCCCCTTGATCGCTGTCCAGAGTTATCGCCGCGCTGAAGTTCGCAAATATCTCACTCATTGTCAAACCAATAGGAGTTGAACCGGATCCAGGGTTTCTAGCCAAATTCTCAACGCCGTTTCCACCTAGGGAGGGATCCGAAATTAACTGCCTAATTCCTGAAGGTCCTCCTAGTTTGTCAGCCAGGTAGGATAAGAAAAGAAAGCTAGAACCACTATCCGAATCACGTCCGTCCCACCACCTAAGGCTCGTACTGGAATTTTGTGTCCAAGAGTTTGCAATTTCCTCAAGATCTTGTGATGTTCCGAAACTCATGAACTCTGATAGTCGAGCAGTACCCTCATTTACCCAGAGATATTCGAAAGGGTCTTTATCGTGGTGGATTAACTCTCCGAACTCATTAGCCAGAACCCTATTCCTCTCAGAAATATCGTCTATATCGAGGAACACAGCCTCTCGCAGTGTCGATACCCCCGTTTCGAAGTACCCCGCATCTCCTCCCGGCCCATCAATAGAGATTATTGATATCTCTATCTGGCAATTTCCATCAATGTCGGGCGGACTTCCGAAGAAATTCGTTGTGGTAGGGAAGATGATGGACTCCCAGTTTGAAACAATGTCGTTTAAGATGGTGGAAGAAACTATCTGCCCATCCTCGACAAATATTGCAGAGTTGGATGAAATTTTCTCCACTGTTACTGCAAACGTCCCGTCACTAGTGGTCACATTGTCCACATCACCCACTGACCAAGAGTTTAGACAACTCCTTGGTTGACCTCCGGTGCTGCTTCCCAATACATCTGAGGAAGTCATCGGCAACACGAAAACAAATAGTAGTGAAATTACGGCCAGAACGGTTTTCCTAGTAGTGCCAATTTCCGAACCACTGACCATAACTAGCACCTTCTTCTTCAATTCTGTACTAAACTGTTCGAGGACTTATTTTAACATCGATGGAGCATCGTTCGTACATGCGGGGGCGACTCTGGGCATCAATCTCTTGTTTACTGGTGTTTTCTCTTTCCCATTCACTGGGATCTCTAGCTTCTGAGGCCAAGTATGAAGCAGAGGAAAGAGACTTCGAAGTTATTAGAACAATTTCTCTCGAAGAACCTTCGTTCACCCAAGGTCTGGAGGTGCTGAATGGGTCTATTTATCAGAGTTCAGGACTCTATGGAAGCTCCCACCTAAGGGAGATAGACATTGAAAGTAGCGAGGTTCTAAGACAGTTGCAGATCAACGACTCCTACTTTGCCGAAGGAATAACAGTGCTCGATGAGTCAATAATTATGCTAACTTGGAAGGAAGAAAAGGCATTTCATATCGATGTCTCTAACTTCAGTATTACTGGAAACTTCAGTTTTGACGGAGAGGGATGGGGGATTTGCTTCAATGGTGAACATTTGGTAATGTCAAACGGGACCTCCGATATCTCCTTTAGAGATCCAGAAACATTCGAAATAAACCATACAATCCAAGTCACTTGGGATGGAAAACCAGTTTCCAGAATAAACGAATTGGAATGCGTAGAAGGATCAATCCTAGCTAATGTCTGGAAGCAGGACGTCATCCTGAGCATCGACTATTTTTCTGGCAAAGTACAGTATTTTGTCTCCCCTAGTTCAATCGACTCCAATCATGGAAATGACTCAAATGAAGTATTGAATGGAATAGCATTCGATAT
>CAZPNT010000025.1:0-7322 GCA_964588055.1 uncultured Candidatus Poseidoniales archaeon
AGAATGGTAAATAACCAGTGGATAGAGATTCAGGAGCAACCTGAGTATGTGCCCAGTGGCGCTCAGCCTAGGAGGGGCATGGTGCTAATCGAGGGGGACCAAGTCAACAAGCACCTACCAGGAGAGAGGATTACTGCAAACGTGATTCCAGTCGTGAGAAGCGAGGTAAGAAACAGAAAGAAGACCCCGATGTTCGATGTTATTTACCATTTGATCAGCTCAGAGCATGAGAGTACCCCGTTCACGGAGATTTCTATCGATGATGAGGATAGCGAGAGGATACTCGAGATTTCTAAGAGGGAGGACCTGATGTCCCTGATTCAACGTTCGATTGCCCCGTCAATTTTCGCTACTGGCATACTTGGCCACGTGAAACGCTCTCTGGCTTTGCAGCTCTTTGGAGGAGTTTCAAGAAAGCTGAATGACAAGACAAGGTCGAGAGGTGACATCCATATCCTACTAATGGGGGATCCAGGAGTCGCCAAATCCCAGTTGCTTTCATTCATCTCTGAACTATCTCCCCGAGGCAGGTTTGCCACTGGTGGCGGCGTTTCGGGTGCAGGATTAACTGCGGCAGCGGTCAGGGATGCATTCGGGGATGGGAGGTTTGCTCTGGAGGCAGGTGTTCTCCCACTCTCGGACAGAGGGCTGGCTGCCATCGACGAGTTCGACAAGATCTCCACCGAAGACAGGAGGATGATGCATCCTGCCATGGAGCAACAGCAGGTCCACGTTGCAAAGGGAGGAATAACGGCGACCCTCCACTCCAGATGCGCAATCTTAGCCGCTGCAAATCCAGAGGACGGGCGTTTTAGCAAGAGAGGCCCAAATCAGAGCGTCATGAGGTCATTCCAGGAAACAGGACTTCCACCACCTCTGGCATCGAGGTTCGACATCATCTGGATGATAAGGGACGAAGTAAGGATACATGACGATGAGAGGATAGCGAGGCACATACTCAACAACAGGACTTCGGGGAAGAGCGAGGCACAATTAGAGAACACGATTGAGTTGGGGCCGTCTGATCTAGAGGAAGAGTCATTCATCGTCACTCCCAACAATGAGGAGGAGCACCTCTCCCAGAACTTCCTCAGGAAATACATCGCATACGCCAAGAGAACCGTTCATCCCCAGTTAGATGAAGATGCAAAGAGTGCGATCCTCAAGTACTACACAGAAGAAAGGCAGTCTTTCGGAAGAGAAGACCAAAGCGCTTCCCAATACGAGTCGAGTCAGGATAAGGACACAGTCATTCCAATCACAGCCAGAGCATTGGAGGCTCTGATCAGACTAACGGAAGCCCATGCTAGGATGCATCTCCAAGATGTAGCAACCGTCGAAAACGCCAAGGTCGCTCTGGCCGTGTTCAAGCATTGGAGAGAAGAATCCGGAATAGAGGACGAATCCGAGCTGCACTCAGGGGTCTCGGTAAGAGCACGTTCCAATAACTCGGCTATCATGAGCATAGTCCGAGATTTGTGCACAGAAAAGGGAGAGGCAGAACTGACGGAGATTTACAATTTGGCTCTGGAGAGAAACATAACGGAAGCCGAAGTCGATAGAGTCGTACAAAAAATGAACCAAACGGGCGAGTTGTACGAATCATCTACAATGACATGGCGATTTACCCGTTGACCCTATGAGGCTCGTCCCCTCCCTAGGTATTGCAGATGGAGCCAATAGGAGACATAACTAATCCCGATGGGCTTGATTCAGTCTCTCTGGGATTCATGTGCGGACTGGAGATCCATCAGCAGTTGGCCACGGATAAGCTACACTCCAGAATGCCAAGCGAACTCTTTGACTACAAGTTCGAAGATATTCCTCCAGAATGGCCACGTTCAACCAGACGACTTCGGGCTTCCCAGGGAGAAGGCGGAGCAACAGATGTAGCGGCTAGGTTTGAGCAACGAAGAAATCGCAAATTCGAGTATGTCCAACCTCCAAATGCGGGACTGATAGAGTTGGACGAATCCCCTCCAAGAGATCACGATTCAGAGGCCGTAGACGTTGTCCTCACCATGGCTGCCCTGATGGAGGCCAAGCCTATCCCAAACCTGCAGGCAATGAGGAAGACGGTGGTCGATGGTTCCAATACCAGCGGTTTCCAGAGGACAACGATAGTAGCTACTGATGGTCAAATAGAGACCGACTCTAACCAAGTCGGAATCGACCTCATCTCGTTGGAGGAAGACTCTGCCAGAAAGCTGGAGACTAAGAGGAACGAATTAGGAGAAACCGTAGTGTACAACCTAGATAGGCTTGGAGTACCACTCGTAGAAGTAGCTACAGCACCAGATGTTCGATCACCGGAGCATGCAAAAGAGACCGCATTGGCACTCGGAAGATTACTTCGAGATACTCGCAGGGTTAGGAGGGGGCTCGGGTCAATCAGGCAAGATCTCAATGTCAGCATCTCTTGTGGAGACAGGGTTGAAATCAAAGGCTGCCAAGACCTAGACTGGATTCCCAGGATTATTCGCTTGGAGATGGCTAGACAATTGCACTTCTACCGTCTAGCGAACGATTTGCGAAGCGAGGCTTCCCTGCCACCTCTTCCCCCAGATAGGGAAATGGACTCAATACCTGTAGAGAACAGGGTCGAACTTTCCACCAAGAAAAGAATCCCCTTATCGACTCAAGATACGACAGAATGCTTCTCAGACTGCGAATCCGAGATGATCTCTTCGTCTCTGGAGAACGGATCTTCAGTTCTCGGAGTATCCCTGCCAGGATTCTCAGGCAAGCTCGGCAAGAAATCTCTAGACAACAACGGCTCACAGTTACCGAGATTGGGAAGGGAGTTGGCTAGTGCCGCCAAGCTTGCTGGCGTTTCAGGGATTTTTCATTCCGACGAACTGCCAGCGTATGGCATTACACAATCCGAGATCGACTCCGTCAGAGGTCAGCTTTCACTCTCTGAACTAGATGCATTCGTTCTTTGTGTTGCACCTAAATGGCAGGCCGAACTGGCTCTTGAGGCAGTCATTGATAGGGCAAGACTAGCCTTTCACAGGATCCCTCGTGAGGTCAGGAACGTTGGGATACGTAAGGGAAAGCCGGAGGATGGAACATCCACGGCGCTAAGGCCTCTTCCGGGCGGTGCTAGGATGTACCCGGAGACCGATGTACCAGTTCTGGAAATCTCCTCAGATAGGTGGAACTCCATTTGTGAGAACCTCCCACTTACTAATCACGAGAGGAAGGAGCGCCTCAGTGGTCTGGGACTATCGAAAAATCAAGAGGAGGCATTGCTAAACGGAGAGATTGACGACCTTCTCTTCGAAGGCATCGAGGGGAAGCTCGAACTACCTGCTAAGGCATGGGCTAGCGCCCTTCTAGAGAGTGGGTCATCAAAACCAAACTCTCTAGCTGCGTCTGTACACCTTCGAGAGTCGGGGCTTCTGACGAGAGAGGGAGCCGAGGCCCTGCTAGTGGAATCAGAAGAAGGCTCGATTGAAGCAATAGTTGACTGGATGACAGCCGAAGCCGAAACAAGAGGATTCGTTCCAGCAGATGAGTCATCGGTGGAAGAAGCGGTGGATGAGGTGCTCCGCAATCGTTCAGACTTCATCCAAGAGAGAGGAATGGGTGCGGTGGGGCCCCTAATGGGGATGGTTATGCAGAAGCTGGGGGGATCAGCAGATGGGAAACTCGTCAGCCAAATTCTCAGAGAGCGCATCATCGAGATGATTGATTAATAATCTGGAATCTACAATTTATTTAATCCAAGGTTATCTTGATAGACCAGACTTCACTCCTTCAGATTCCATGTCAGATTGGCTAAAGCCAGCATCAGTTGTAGCACTACTAGCATTGTTAATCATGGCCCCATCTATACAGGAAAGATTGACAGAAGAAGCATCGAAATATATCGAAGACAACCAGTCTTCTCATCACGGACTTCCATCAGAGTGGGAAAACAAGCAAGTCCTCTGCATCTACTTTCCAACAGGCTCTCCACATTCCGAATTCAACCTAGGTGTGACCATGATTGATCCAAATGGAGACGAAATCGGCACAAATGAGAATTTGAATAGGACTGGTGCATGTGTTGGAGGGTTTGAGGGGCACTCTAACGGCTTGGATTTCATGACCAACTCAACGCGAATGGCCCATGGTCGACTATCTGTGGGATATGATGTCGGGCAATGGGGGGCATATGTTCACACAATTGGGGGATTGAATGCAGACACCCTGACTGGAGACTTCAGCGGTGCATATTGGCATCTCGATCACAACGGCGCTGCATCCATGGTTGGGATTGGTGACCTAGCGATGTCAGAGGGCGATGTTATCGAATGGAGCATCGGGACTTGGTAACTCCTTCGGAACTATGAAGAGGCGAGGCGGAGACAGAAGAGCGGGGTGAAACCTTGTACGACTTCCACAACGTCTCTCTTTCCCCGATTCAAACCCTTTTTCTAAATACCGCATTGCTCTCAATCATTGCCTTCTCCTTGATTAGGAGCGAACGCTCGCTAAGGGATGAGAGCCAGTGGGGGATGCTAATCCTCCTAGCCATATTTGGTGTATCGGGAAGGATTCTTATGGACCCCATTCCCAATGTCCAACCTGTCACCGTACTCGTACTCCTGACAGGAATCTACTTCGGTGCCCCACGGGCTATCGCCCTTGCCGCAACCGTCGCCCTAGCCTCAAACGTAATTTTTCTGGGACACGGGCCCTGGACAATCTTCCAAGCCATTGGATGGGGGGCAATCGGCCTTTGCGGAGCAATTCTCTCTGACAGGCTAGTTGTCGACGGCAGAGTAAGAATCAACCATCTGGCAATCCTCGCAGCAGCATCAGGATTCGCTTTCAATTGGTTCGTATCACTAAGTATTCTTCTCGACACAGGATACTCGATGCTCATCCCGTATCTACTGAACGGATTCGTCTTCGATCTCTATCACGCATTCGGGAACGTCCTTTTCGTAGCATGGATGGCAAATCCTCTCGGAGAGATGATGTCCCGACATCAGTCTTCTCGAGCATTAGAAGCGGTGAGAGACGGTGCCGTCAATTGACGAACTAACCATGGTCCTAGTGACTAGGCAGGACTTGCAACTGTCGAAGGGAAAACTAGCTGCACAGTGCGCACACGCCTCAGCCGAATGCGTCCTTTCTGCAAAGAGGAGTAGCCCTAGGTCTCTAGATCAGTACCTCAGAAGGGGCGCTAGGAAGATAGTATGCAAGGTACCGGATCTAGTTTCGCTTAAGCAAGTCCACTCAAGAGCCAAGAAGGCAGGACTGGTATGCCACCTTGTCACTGATGCTGGACACACAGAAATCCCCCCCGGTACCCAGACAGTGGTGGGAATAGGACCAGGACCGAGGGATGAAATAGACAAGATCACCGGCCAGCTTTCCCTAGTTGGTTGACTTCGTTTTCGATGCACCACTTCTTGACTATTGTAAGAAGAGTCTTGAGTCGACCCCACTTGGAAGGTATGTGGTTACCCAGGCCCCATTGACTGCAGAGGCTCGCTCCACGCTGCTGTCCCAGTGCGGTGCCCTTAGAGAACTCACGGAATGGCTGGATGAAATAGATAGGAGGCCTGGTCTAGGTGAGCTAGACTCAAGGCTTTCTTCATTGGATGTAAACGTGGATGCTCTAGAGGATTGCATAGGGTATTCGGAGGACGGTTATCAGAGGAACGTGATCAAGAAGAACGAGCACTACGAACTAGTGGCGATTTGCTGGATACCAGGACAGAACACTCCAATTCACGATCATACTGGCAGCGACTGTGCATTCCTGATCGTCTCAGGAGTATCAACTGAGACTGTGTACAAGACAAATGAGGACGGTCTGGCATATCCAGTTTCAGATAGGAGGTACGAACCAGGCGAGGTCTGCGCTGCTGAAGAGCCTGACATTCACAGGGTTTCAAACAAGGAAAGCACGAATCTGATTAATTTGCACGTCTACACCCCTCCACTGAGCGAGTTCAAGATTTATGCTCCAGCCGAGTGATCAGCGGCCTCTCTCGGCCATCAGCTGAAATGCCTGTTGTATCCACATCATCTTAGTAACTCTTCCAGGGGTGAACTCCATGGCGTCGTTAACCACCTCCGCGGTGACTGGATCCATCTTGGAAATCTGATCGTAGGTGTGGATTCCCAGAACATTCAGTTTCTTCTGTGCGAACTCGTCAAGCCCCTGTATGCGCGTCAGATCGTCCGGCCTCTGGCCCTCTGCCTCGCCTATCTGCGCCCAGTTGACCTGGACAGCCTTGAGGCCGACCCTCTCTAGTATCAACTCCTCCCTTTCCAGTAGATTCGCCTTTAGCTTCAACTCTGCATGAGCAGCTTCTCTCTCGGCCTTCATTGCCGCAGTCTCAACTCCAACTAGAGCCTCCTCTTTGCCCTTCATCTCACTTTGCATCTTCTCTATCTCAGCCTCGACCTGCTCGGCCTTCTTCGCTGTCTCCGACTTGAACTTGTGGCTGTCTTCTATCTCCTGCTGGACCTTCTTCTTCTGAGCGTCTGCCTTCTGGGCTTCTGCCTCGACTCTCTGTATTTCCTTCTGCTTCGCCTTGACCTCCTTCTCAAGCGTCTTGGCAGCCGCCATCTCGGTCTTCATCTGATCCTTGACATCCTTCAGAGCCCCCTTAGCATCCTCAGCCTCCGCCTTGGAGGCCTCAAGGGCCTCCTGCTTCTTGGCCATGGTGCTCTCCATCTTCGACTCGGCTAACTCACGCTTGGCCCGGAACTCTTCCAACTGTTGCTCCGCCTTCGACTTCGCTTTTCCTGATGCCTTGATTTGCTTCTGAGCGACCTTTCTTTCCAGCTCCGCCTTCTTCAACTCCGCCTCCGCCTTTGCAGCGGCCTTGCCTTCTTTTGCGACTTCCGAACCTAGCTTCTTGGCCTCAGCCATCGAATCCTTGGCTTCCTTCCCGAACTCCTTGGCAGCAGCCGTCTCGGTCTTCACCTTCTCCTTGAGCTCGGCCTCTTTGGCCTTCAACTCCTCAGGGGATAGTTTCGAGGAACTCTTCAAGTCCTCGAGGGCCTTCCTTGCTGCTTCTGCCTGTTTTTCAGCAGCCTTTCTTCCAGCCTCAGCCTTCTTTGCCTCTACCTCTGCCTTAGCGACTGCCTTTGCCTCCTTTGCAGCCTTCTTCGCATCTCCCATTTGCGCCTTCTTCGCAGCCTTCAACTCTGCTTGCGCAGCCGCTGCCTCGGCCTTCGCCTCAGCCTCCTTAGCCTTCGCCTCACCCGGGTCTGCTGACTTCTTCTTTGACTTCTTGGGTTTCTCCTCTGCCTCTGGTTCAGGCTCCGGCTCTGGTTCAGGCTCCGGCTCTGGTTCAGGCTCCGGCTCT
>CAZPNT010000025.1:7422-11299 GCA_964588055.1 uncultured Candidatus Poseidoniales archaeon
TCTTCCTTCTTCTTCGTAACCTTGCCGTACTTCTTCTGCAGCCCCTTCACCATAGTTCCGTAGTTGCCTTCAAACTTCTTCACAAGCTTCGGAATATTCGCGATTTGCTTCGAGCGCTCCGGCTCTTCCAAGAACTGTGTATATGTCGCCTTCGCTAACTTGGCGGCCTGTTGAGCGGTCGGTCCTGTCGCCACGGTTCTTTCAGGAAATCCATTACTTAAGGATTTGACCAAATTCAGATTTGAATCTCTTTCCTGTAATCTTCGAAGACCTGTCGGAATAACTCGATGTCAGAGTCAAAGGTTTCAGGGAGCAATGGACCGAAGGAGAACCGGAAAAAACGAGAATAAGGTGAGTCATAACTCGGATCTTTCGAATGAGGACGTGCCATATCGCAGTCAGTAGCACTGAGAATTGCAGCACCATGCTTGAACAGCCTCTTGTTTAACTCCGCACTCGTCATCCCGTCCGGCAACTCGAGCCAGTGGTAGAAGCCCCCGTCGCCAGTGTAAACTCCAAGACCCATCTCCTCGAATGCCTTTCCATATCTCTCTCTTTGCCAGTTGTAATGCTCCTCCACAGCCTTTCTGGCCTTCTCCACTCTACTTGGCTCAAGGAGCTTGACTGCATAGTGCTGGGACGGATGGCTGACCCCGCCCATGCCGAAGCTGGAGAAGTTTGACAGTGTCTCTATGTTCTTCTTGCTGGAGATAATCCACCCAATTCTGATTCCAGGAGATTGCAGCCCCTTTGTACAGGCCCCAGCGATGAACACATTGCTGTTGTTCAGATCCTCTACGAACTGTATTCCACTAACCGATGGGGAGTGGAACATCTCGTATGCCTCATCTAGAAGGATGCCGTTTCTGGGTTGTTCAGCTAGTCTGATTAGGTCCTTCAACTCATCCCCCCATCTTGTCTGACCAGAAGGGTTCTGGGGGTTAGAGATGATGGGCATCACGCTTGTCTTTGCATTTAGGCCAGATCTATCGAAGTACTCATCGTTGCTAGGATGGAAGCCGTTCTCCTTCGTGAATGGGACTATCTGGAAAACAGTATTCGTCTGCTCCAGGATATCCAGGTAGGCTGGCCACTCGATGTTCCCTATCCTGACCTGAACATGATCTTTGAGGAATGCTAGAACAGTGTATATTCCAGGCCTCCCTCCAGCGAAGACCATCACATTCTCCGGCTCCACATTCGATTCGTACTGGTCATTGTAGTACCGTGCAATCGCCCCTCGTAACTCCGGATGGCCCCATGCCTTGGGGTAGAACCGATCCTCCCAAGTGACGTCTATGCTTTCAGGCAGAGGAGGGCCTCCGAATTCCTTCAGTGGAGTGGTGAGGGGGAATCCCTGTGACCACGGATGCGTTCCCTCAGTGCCCATGAAACTGCCGAAGGAGTCCCTGAAGGCATACAGAGTCTCGTAAATTCCCATAGGCGGGCAGTTGTCAGAAAGGAACGACTCAATCCCTACCTCACTACCCTGCATGTCCTTCCGGGGGGCATATCGCAAATTAGTTTGACCATCAGGACTGGTCTACTGACACTCAGGAAAAAACCGTTAATACAGCCATTCTACTTCGATGGCTATGAGCACGCGCTGTGAACACAATAGGACTCTAGCCCTTACTATTGTCATACTATTTCTCGGTATGTCTTTGTCAATGGGATTGCATCAAGAGAATAGAGAAATTCTGGAAGAAGACCCACCGTCCATGGATACCCATTCAGGACTCAATTTCCCTGGTTCGACCGTAGGTTCGATTCACTCTCTTACCGCACTGGGAGCATCTTACGACTACACATGTGTAGTTCTGGACAACAACCAGATGAAGTGCTGGGGTAGCAACTATGGCTCGTTCCTAGGTCATTCGCTAAACAGGTTCGCCGTCGCAAACGAATATACTCCAGTATCGGTAAACGACGTCGACGATACAACCTGCTGCCTCTCGGACGTGATCGAGACTAGCCCAGACGGCCGTCACACAGGAGCACTTACATCAAGCGGGGATATCTATGCGTGGGGAGAGGATTACTCTGGGCAAATAGGACATGGCCACATAAGTTGCGGCAATGTCTGCGACCAGCCGCATGGCCCTTCTGTAATGCCCGGAAGCAGAACGTTTGTGTCAGTAGCCACAGGTGTATGGCACACCTGTGCAATTACAGAGCCAGATATGGCCGTATGGTGCTGGGGGTTCAATGACGACGGACAGCTTGGAACAGGCGACAACGATGACAGGAACGCCCCTACCGAAATACCACTCCCTCAAGGACGCCATCCCGTTTCTATCAATACCGGATGGGCATCCACTTGCGTAATCCTAGACAACGGTTCCGGGATGTGCTGGGGAGCAAACTTCCACGGACACCTGGGTGACGGGACCTACAACGATAGGAACGAGCCAACGCCAATCTCAGTACTCCCAGAGAACAGGTCCCTAGTTGCCATGGACCTCGGCGCTGGACACGCCTGTGGCATTCTAGACGACGGAATGGTGAACTGTTGGGGAAACAGCACGTTCTGCAATGGTGACGACTCATCCTGCGCGAATACCACTTCAGGGGGTAGATTGGGTGATGGTACGGAAACCAGCTCCACTTACCCCAGGGCCGTTGCCCTTCCCGCAGGAAGGACTGCGATATCTATAGACGCGGGAATCGACCACACCTGCGCTATACTTGACGACAGTAGCGCTGTCTGCTGGGGTCTTAACGAACAAGGCCAGCTAGGTGACGGCACCACCACAAACAGTACGATTCCCGTGAATGTCTCTATGCCCCCAGGACTGGGAGTTGCGGAGATTTCAGCGGGTTTGAAGCATACCTGCGCTGTAGCGACCAATGCATCCGTTTACTGCTGGGGACACCACGAAGAAGGTGCCCTAGGAATCGGCGAGGATGTCGATAGCGATATTCCATCTTACGTTGACTTGGGTAACGGAACTCACGCACTGATGAGTGAGCGGGACAATGACGACGATGGTATTGTCAATATCTTCGACCCATTCCCTGACGGGTGCCCTTCAGGCCATTACGCAACAAACGGAACATGTGAATTAGTTGAGCCAGGATACTACACTGATGACCTTCCTCCATACGAGCAATTCCCCTGTGAACCTGGAACATACCAACCAAGCTATGGTCAACTGGATTGCATAGATGCAAGTGCGGGGCATTACGTAGGAAATCCAGCCTCTCACTCTCAAACCCCCTGCGCAGCAGGGAGCTACCAGTCCGACTCAGGACAGACATCTTGCATTCTCTCTGAACCTGGCAACTATGTCTCGGACGCAGGAGCAACTCGCCAGAACCAGTGCTCTTCTGGGACTTATCAACCGTCTTCAGGGGCAACAGATTGTATTGATGCAAGCCCTGGGTATTACGTTACCGATTTCTCCGCAATAGCACAGACTCCTTGTGAAGCGGGCACGTATCAAATGTTGTCAGGAGCAAACTCGTGCTTCCAAGCAGGACAGGGATTCTACGTTCCTTCAGAGGGTTCAGACTCTCAGGAACAGTGCCAGCCCGGAACGTTCTCCTCACAGCAGGGTCAGGCAATCTGCACAGACGCTTCGGCCGGATATTTCGTAGATGGAATCCAGCAATCTTCGCAATCCCCCTGCCAACCGGGTGAGTTCCAGAATTTGGAGGGTCAGACTTCTTGCTTGCCAACTACCCCTGGGAACTATACGGACACCGAGGGATCGGCCAATCAGAATCAGTGCTCTCCGGGGACTTATCAGCCCGAATCAGGACAGACCTCCTGTATTGCCGCAGAACCGGGATATTTCTCCGAACTCGGCGCCACATCCCAGACCCAATGCCAGAATGGAACCTACTCCTCTGAGTCAGGACAGGGATCTTGCAC
>CAZPNT010000026.1:0-10934 GCA_964588055.1 uncultured Candidatus Poseidoniales archaeon
CCTCATCCCAGCCCCTTTGACCGCTCGGGTACCTCTGCTCGTGGGTCTGCGGGCTCACTCCAGTATATTTCAGAGGTATCCTAGCTTCCACAGGCCAAAGTAGATGATGGGAACCAGTGGCAAGCAGATTGCAAACGCTCTCCTGAAGGCCCTCCAAAGGCCATCCTCATCCCCTTGGGGGATGCTATCGGCGGCAGCCACCACCAATTCCTCCAGGACATCCGCTCCTGGACTGACGCTTGGAATGAACTCACCTCAGAATCTTATCCCAACCTTGGCAGCCATGGGCGGGGCCTGACCGGTCTTCGCATAGTAGAATAGCGACGCCCTGTTCACGGCTTCAACGGTGGAGAAGAAGAGGACTGTGAACAGGAGCCCAACGGCCAGGATTACAATCCCCAGGATGACACCCAAATCACCTAGGTACATCAGAGGAACGGCAGTGCCAATCAAAACGAATATGCATAGGATCATCAGTAGCCCGGTTCCTATGTGAGATGTCACATCCTCCCCCCAGGTCCTCTTGAACAGCTCAGTACTCTTTCCCATTCCGTCAAGAATCCCAGACCTATCGAGGACGATCATTGGAATCATGAAGAATGTGACAATCCACCAAGCGATTCCTATGATGAAGCTAGCCAGCCCTGCAACTATCCTGAGTGGAGGCGGGGAGTCTTCGCTGTGGGCAAGGCCCTCGAGAATCTGGATGAAAAGGCCCACAGTTCCCGCGATTATACCCCAAATCAGAATCTGTGGTAGGCACTTCATCGCTTGACCTATTCCGTATGAGAAGCTTGGATTGGTACCCGAACTTAGGCGCTCGTAGGCGCTAGCTATGATAGCTGCGTTCCAGAAAACCGTGATTACAGATACTAACAGATAGAAGACGAACCAAATTGACATGTGAGCGAAAACCAATTCGCTGCCGCAGTCATCTCCCACGCACTCTGGGTCCGAGGCGATAACATCCAGACCTACAGAGCCGGAGATTGCCGCTCCGATTGCCACCAGAGAAAATAGGGCCGACAGGAAGGTGTACACCATCAACTCTGGGTCAGCCCTGACTACCGCCATTCCCAGTTTCGTCAACTTCCAGCCTCGAGAGATCCTCTCGCCTAACCGTATCCTTCGCCCTCCCTTGCGCCTCATCCAAGTATCCTCTACCGACACCATGGCGGAGTTCTAACGGTCGGGAGTAATAACCATATTCACAGAATCTCCAACTGAGACCCTGCCTTCTCTCACAACGCGTGCAAGCCATCTCGACCAACCGTACTCCTCCTCGTGGTCGACCCTGGCGAATCTCCTACCAATGAACGACTCACCTATCTTTGAGCAAGGCGCACAAGGCTCGCTAAGCTCCAGAACAGCATCGCCTACTTCCAACCTATCTCCTTCCGATAGCGAATCCCACTCTACTCCTCGAATTGTCAGATTCTCTCCGGTCGACCCGACCTCTATTGGATGTCCCTCCTGCTTCAGCCCTTCGATTCTCTCCAAGGAGAATATGCAGACCGCTCTATCGAGGTCCCCCCCACGTCCGTCTCGGAAACGGTTGAAGTCCCCCTCGACCCCTCCCTTCCTGATCTCGGCGGACTCAACCATGGTCTTGGGAACACCCCCGCTGCTGACATTGACCGAGTGAACCTTGCCGCTCATAGGGATCCCTCCGAGAAGTCAAATTCCCACTCAAGCCTATCAACCATTTCCACGTACCTATCGGAGAGGTTTTTGTCTGGCTCGGCTAGGTTGTGCTTCCAGAACCTCCAGCAAGCTATAGCTAGGGTTGCGTACCTGTGCATTTGGGGCAGTGCCCCCCATTCCTCCTCACTAAGCTCCCTCACGCTCTGATAGCCCCCGATCAGGGAATTCCAGCGACTAGAAACCGGCGCGCCTCCTTTCCACCCGAATCCTACGAAGGCCATCGCGATGTCGAAGCACATTGGTCCGATCCACCCCTCCTCAAGGTCAAGAATCGCGGATACTCGTCCCGAATCCCCGATTACGTTGTCCGGAAACAGGTCACCATGAAGCACTCCAGTGGGCAAGCCGTCAGGGAGGTTTCTGAGAAGAGAAACAGACTCATCGGCCAACAAGCGTAAGAACGGATTTTCCACCCCCATCTGCGACGAAAGAGAAATCACTTCCTCGAAGAGTCCGAAACCCATCCTGTACTCTTTGGGGAAGCACCCCACTTTCGGAGTTGAATGCATCCTGGCTAGGACCTCCCCTAGGTTCCACAGCGACTCATCGTCGGAACTCAGGAACCCACCCCTTACGAATGGGAGCAGCGTCCAAGCGAAACCACTCTTCTCTGCAATCAGACTACCGTCAACGAGTCGGATAGGCACGGTCGTTGGTATTCCATGTGAGTCGAGATGCAAGTGCCTCTCGATTACCCTCCTCACCTCTTCTAACGAATTGGCGAACCAAGCCTTTAGCACAAACTCAGAACCATCCGAGACCTTGAGGTGAACGTTGCAGTTGTCCCAGCCCCCATCCAAATCGGCCATTGATTCCAATCCCGAAATGCCAGCGAGGGAAAGGAGCCACCGCGCATCATCGACTTCGACCCGATTACTCACGGTTGCTCCCCGACTACTCGTCATATTGCTTCTTCTCTCCGGTTATGACTTAACTTAGTGCCTGTTGGGAGGCAACGTGACAAATCCGATTGTGGTAGTTGGAATGCACAGAAGCGGCACTAGCCTAGTCTCCAGACTACTGGATAAATCCGGGGTCCTCATGGGCAGAGACCTCCAAGAGGATCACGAGTCAATGTTCTTCATTGGCCTTAATCGGTGGATTTACGAAAATGCAGGAGCCGATTGGGCCCGTCCAGAGGCCCTATCAGAACTAATAGAATTTGAGCCAGCAAGAGAGAAGGTCATCCAGTACCTGAGAACTAGGCTGTCCAGCCGAGCCAGCAAGAAGTTCTCAGGGAGGAGCCTCAAGAACGGGGTTTTCGATATCAATGAGCCTTGGGGGTGGAAGGACCCGCGAACAGGACCCGCACTACCGATTTGGCTCTCCATCTGGCCAGAAATGAGAATTGTTCACGTGTTGAGGCATGGAGTGGACGTGGCAGCCAGCCTACACACCAGGAGCAATAGGAACTGGAGCAAAGACGCCGGTAGATTCGAGAAATGGTTACCAATTTATCGATGGAGAAGGAGCCAGTCCCCGATAAGGAGGGGGCAGAGGGCAGCTACGCTGGAGAATGCCCTGGATTTCTGGGCTGAGCAGGTAAGGATCGAGAACTCGATCATTGGTGAAAGCAAAGGCGTCCTGCGACTAAGGTTCGAGGACATACTAAGTCAGCCGGAGTCTAAGATATCTGATATTGCAGACTTCGCAGGCGTTTCGATAAATCATGAACTGATCGAAGAGATGACAGGAAGCCTCGACCCAAGCAGGGCATTTTCCCACAGGAAAGATCCAGAACTATCGGAGTTCGCAAAGAAAAACAGCGACCTCTTGGGCCATTTCGGCTACTGAGACCTACTTCGAATCTCATCGATCCAATCTGAGACGTCAAAACCCGTCTGAGTACCGAAACGAGTAAGATCCTCGCACAAATCCTCACCGCAAACCCGGTAGTGACCATCATTCAACGGTTCGAACACCCCCTTACGACTAAGCAGGGGCAATCTGTAGATGTTCCAGTCTCTTTTCTGGAGATATCCCACTATGGGCCTCTTGAAGAAGCTAGGGATTAGTGAGAATAGGGCCCTTGCTGCTACGCCAATGCTCGAAATAGGACGTCTTGCCTTTGCGGAGTTGGCGTGCCTGCCCATGTCAATATCGTACTCCCAAGTTTCAACCCCTAGGAAAGCATCAATCTCACGGAGAACCTGCTCTGGATCCCTCCTCATTCTGGAACTGTCGATTATCAAGAATTTTGAGCGGTCGAATCTGGCCAACCACCTCTCCATAGAAGATCCGTAAAGCGAATCTACTCTGAGACTCTCATCTTTCCATGCCTTCTCGAAGCTACTCCAATCACGCCCGGCCTTCTCGGCTTCCCCTGTGTTCCTGACCATGTTCCAATGACTTACTGACCTTGAAACCGGTTCTCTGAGGCAGAGAATGAACCGGGCCTGTGGAAACCTCTCCAATATTCTCTCAGGGGCGATCGGGCAGCCGAATGTGTGAACAGAGGCATCCATCCTAAGCCCAGAGCCAGAGAAGAAACCGTCGTACTTTGCCCAGTCAGGCTCACCATCGTCTCTGACGAAGGTCCCCTTGTGTGATGCGACTAGATTCGGCTCCTTCGGCTCGGAAAGTGAGATACTAGGATGCTGGCTCATGGCATGGGACAGCCATGTAGTGCCTGCTTTGGGGGCTCCCACTAGGAAAATGTCCACTGCATCACACGTCCCGCAATACGTCCAGCAGGGGCATGCCATTTCATTTTCATCGTTTTTTTCGATGTCCAAGTGAAGCATATGCCTATAACGAAAATTCAAGCCATTTGGAAACAGATGCACATTCTGGTGATGACGCGCTCGACCCTCCACCATGGTTTTGGCGGGTTTCAGAGGCAGTGCACGGATCTATGCGAGGGATTCGTGAAGATGGGGCACGAAGTTACGGTCCTGACCACTGCACACCCAGATGGAGAGGAGAAACTTGAAGGTGAAGGATACACCATTCACTTCGTCTATCCTTCGAGGCCCAGGAGACTATCGAGAGGGTGGTTCAGGGCTACTAGAAAGAGAGTTTTGGAAATACATGCTAGGAGGCCAATCGACGTCATTCACAGCAATGAGTTCGCTGGGTTCGGAATCACATCATGGGCTAGAAAGAACAACATTCCCATTGCCCTACTGTGCCACGGTTCTCTGAGGTCAGAACTTCTTTCATTCCTAGCATCTGCAGACATGCGCCCCAGATACTGGCACTGGCTAATACTGACTCCTCTTCACCTGATCAAGAGGTACTTACTGTGGGAAATTCCCATGAGGAGAACCGTATCTAGCATTATTCTGGTTACGCCCACCATAGAAGGAGACTTCCGAACCTTCTGCAAGGAAAAGGTCCAGGTCATAGAAAACGGGATAACGCTTCCAGAGAAGGAAATGCAGAAGAATTCAGGAGATACTCTGAGGCTCCTCTGCACTGGTCGGGCAGACAGGCAGAAGGGCTTCCAGATGGCAATTAGGGCAATGGAAAAACTACCGAATCTCGACCTACACTTGGACATAGTTGGAACCGGCGACTATCTCTCTGAACTCAAGAGACTCGTCGAAGGAATGGGACTCAGTGAAAGAGTGACCTTTCGAGGGAGGGTGGATGATGATGAGCTATACAGGATCTACTCATCCGCCGACGTTTACCTAATTCCAACGCTTAGGTACGAGGGCCTCCCGTTGGCCCTACTGGAGGCCATGGCCCACGGAATACCCACCATTTCCTCCGACATAGGTGGGAACTCAGACGTGATAACGCACGAGAAGGACGGTCTTTTCGTTAGACCGGGTGATTTGGAGGGTTTGGTCGACGCAATCAGCCTGCTAGCGACGAATTCCGAAGTGAGAGACTCACTAGGAAAGGCAGCCAGAGAAACCACCGAGAGGAGGTTCGACAAGGAGAGGATGGTTAGCGACACAGAGGAAGTGCTGAGGAGAATCACAAGCACCTAGTAGCCGCAATTCGGGCGCTTAGTTGAATAATCCTTGACTGCCCCCCTCGGTCTGTGTTCGATATCGCATCCTTAGTACTAGGGGGGTTCCAAGACGAACTAGTATCTGTGTTCGGGCACACATTAGGATGGACAATAGGCCACACAATCCTATTCCTATTTCTTGGCCTAATGGTGCTTGGGATAAGAAAGAGGGAACACGTCATCAACAACTCAGGAGTTGGAAGGAGAGAGGCATTGGATCTGGGGGGTTTCCTAATTCTGACTGCAGCGCTGTATTTCGTCTACACGACAACGTTAGACTTCGATTCAGTAGCCTCATGGGCGCTGGCCGCGACCTCTTCACTTTCACTCAGATGGATAGTAACCGTTCTCGGCTAAGCCCTCCTCCTTCTGAAGAAGACCAACAAGGAGACGCCCAGCATCGTTACTCCTGCCAGCCCGCCAATCACTATCTCCTGATTTTCTTCGGTGACTCCGAGTTCTTCCAGAAACGTTCCATTCACGTCAATTCCTACGGAGGGCACCACAGTCTCCCTTTCATTGACAGTTAGGGGGAATGCGAAATCGCTGGAACAGGACCACTCGGGGTTTGTCATCTCGTCCACTACGATCAGACAACCCTCCCATTTGCTCTGAAGGTTGGAAGGAGTGGTTAGCACGAAATCGCAATCGACTGTACCCATTGGATTCTGAATCACACATCCTCCCTCTGACATGTCATTGAATCCAGAAGGCCACATCCCTTCCTGAGAGCTCCCCTTCTCCAGTAGATGCAGGGATAGCTCCAGGCTGTTTGCCTCGTTACTATCGCAGTCATAGACGATCGAGAACAGGACATCCTCGCCAGCTTCTGCGAATATTGCAGATGGATGGGAAGAAGAGCAGGTTGTGTATGGCAAAACCTCGACTTCCAACACTTCCTCATCAGAGAAACCGAATATGCTGACAGGGACGCCATTCCATTCGGTTACTACTGCACTAACGTTGACCTCGTATGTCCCCGCCGTCTGACCAGTCTGTGAAGCCACCACAATCTGGAATGATTCTGTCTGACCCGCTCCAACAGTTATGCTTCCGGGCCCAGCAGTATTCATTTCGCCCGATTGATAGGTCAGCTCCACCTTCTCAGCAAAAGCAGTCGGGTTTGTCAATTCGCAATAGACCACAGAGGTTCCAGAACCGTCAGAGAGGTCTATTTCCGTTGAGTCATCACATTCCAAATCGGCATCTGGAAGAACTTGAGCTGAACTGCTGGGTGAAAAACCAGAAACTAACATCAGACTGGCAATGAAAAAGACCGAGAACGATCGATTAGCCACGAATCTTCCTAACTTGTGACTGCCATAGACATTCGTATCGTTTGCTAATTGCGAACACGAATTAACGCCTCAAAGCATTCATGTCAGCCTTTCGTGCCGAAAGTACTCATGGGAGAGGGCTCAGACAAGCCGAAGGTTGCCATCACCCCCCACAGCACCAAGGTCACCAGTGGTACAGAGGTCCAAGAGAAGCTGATTGTAGCGGCTAGAGTATTCTCGGACCTGCTGAAGCCAACATATGGTCCGCGGGGACTCGACAAGATGCTCTACAAGACGGACGGGACCACGGCAGTCACTAACGACGGAGCGAAGATAGTAGCCGAGCTTCTGGTCAGGCACCCAGCTGCCAAAATGATGGTTTCTATGGCAGAATCTCAAGAGGAAAAATGCGGAGACGGAGTAACAACTACAATGCTGCTGTGTGGGTCATTGCTAATCGAGGCGAACAACCTATTCAGGAAAGGCCTCCATCCTCTCACCTTAGTTGATGGATACGAGATATCACTTCAGACCGCCAGATTGCAGATTGAGTCCGACCTAAGCCAAACAGACGAGCAAAGGCTCTTGCAGGTGGCCGAGACCTCACTCAGAGGAAAGGTCGCAGACTCAGCACTCGGGACTTTCCCACACCTAATCGTCAAGGCTCTGAGCACAGTTTTTGAAAACAGGGGGGAGGCATCTGCACAACATGTATCAATGTTCAAGACGGGAACGGGGGGCATCAGGGACTCTAGATTAGTTAACGGTATAATACTCCGAAGACGAGTGTTGATGGAAAACCTCCCTAATGACATACGGGATGCAAAAGTAGTATGCTTGGATGGAGAATTAAAAATCAGAGAAATGTCCAGAGACGCGGAGATGAAAATCACAAGTGCAGATGATTTGGACTCGTTCATCGGAGCTGAAGGGGACAGGAAGAAAGAGATTTTCAGAAGCATCCTTGACTCGGGTGCAAAGGTAGTGCTTTGTTCCGGTGAAATCGACAAGGACATCCTACATATGCTCTCTGAGAGTTCTATTCTAGCTGTCGAGGACCTAGACTCCTCTGAATTGAGAAACGCATCGGATGCCACGAAATCAAGGATCGTGGAAAACCCGCTTGACATAGAAGAATGTGATTTGGGTCTATGCGGCAGTGCTTCATGGGAGAGGAAGCCAGCTTCAAATGAGGTAGAAGACGTGATTCGAATCGAGGAATGCCCGAACCCATCTGTGGTGACGATAGAGATAGGGGGTGCGGGGGAGACAGGCACAGAGGAGGTAATCAGAGGCATACATGATTCTCTCAGGGCCACTTCATTGGCATTGAATGAGGACGTTCTTCCCGGAGCAGGAGCCATCCATAGCAGAGTCGCTCAAGCAGTTAGATTGGCTTCCGAGAAACAGGGTGGGAGGGAGCGACTTGCAATGGAGGCGTTCGCTAGAGCCATGGAGGCGATACCCGCAACTCTTGTTGAGAATGCTGGGGGGGAATCCCTTGATCGCATTCTTGAACTGAGATCCGAATCCTTGGAAGAACCCCCGGTGGGAATCTCCGAGGACGGCAAGAAATTGATAGTCGAAGGGGTCTGGCACCCTAGGTCAGTGATCGAGAACTCTCTCGAATCTGCCACCGAGACTGCAATAGGGATGCTTAGGATAGATCAGGTCATTTCTGCTAGGGGCGAATAGGCGACCGCGAACCTTCAAGCCTCTTGCACACACGCATTCCCATGGAGCGACCCAGAGCGCTGTTCAGCGTCTGGGACAAAACCGGAATCGAAGAACTCGCTTCATCCCTGCAATCCATGGGCTGGACCATTCTTTCGACTGGAGGGACTGCAACCAGACTCAGGGATTCTGGAATAGAAGTAACGGACGTATCAGAGGTGACCAGCCACCCAGAGATATTCGATGGCAGGGTCAAGACCCTACATCCCGCGGTTCACGGAGGGATACTGGCTAGGAGGGAATCGAAACAGGATATGGAAAAACTGGCGGATATGGGCTACGGGACAATCGACATGGTCTGTGTAAACCTATACCCCTTCGAAGAAACAGCTTCTCGAGACCCTCCAGCAAGCGATCAGGAACTGATAGAGATGATTGACATCGGAGGGCCCACAATGGTGAGATCTGCAGCAAAGAATCACGCAGACGTAATCGTAATCACAAACCCAGAACAGCATGAATCGATATTAGAAGCCCTGTCAGCGTCAGATGGAGATCCCTCTGGGATTGATTTGGCGATGAGGAAGGACCTAGCCATGTCCGCGTTCCAATCTACCGCAGCATACGATAGCGCGGTTTCCAACGAGCTGTGGTGGAGATTCACAGGAAGAAGGATTCCGAACAGGATTCTCGCTTCTTCAGAGCAGGGCATAGAACTGAGGTATGGCGAGAATCCACACCAACCCGCGTCGTTCTTCCCCTCAACTGGAAATCCAAGAGGGCTCTCGAGAGCAGTGCAACACGGGGGAAAACCCCTCTCCTACAACAACTATCTCGATCTCGATGCTGCGCTGAGGCTAGCCAGGTCCCTCTTGCAGACCTGCGGTTTCGGAAAACACTCCTGTGTGATAATCAAGCACACCAATCCCTGTGGAGCCTCTGTCTCCGAAAAACAGGTTTCAGCGTGGGAAAACGCACTGGCTAGTGATCCAGAGAGCGCATTCGGGTGTGTGATTGCATTCGATAGGGTGGTAGTGAAAGAAACCGCTGAATCAATCGGCAAGCACTTCTTCGAATGCATGATTGCTCCGGGTTACGAATCAGATGCTTTGGATATACTATCCAAAAGCAAGAATAGGAGAATGCTGACCCTTGATCCACTCGGAGAACTCATCGATGAACCCAAGACCCGCCAAGTGCAGGGGGGTTGGTTATCCCAGGTCCAAGGGACCTCTGGAATAGACTGGGAAAATGCGCGTCTCGTCACCAAAAAGACCCTTGACGAAGAGGAGCTAAACCTAGCTCGGTTCGGGACATCCGTAATTGCTGAAGTCCAGTCCAACGCAATCATTCTGGTACGTAAAACTGAGACAGGATACTCGACTGTAGGTGTTGGGCCGGGGCAGACGAGCCGCGTAGAGGCGGTTCGGATTGCCGCTAGGAGAGCCGGAGACAGAGCCCAGGGAGCCATGATGATATCCGACGCCTTCTTCCCGTTCCGTGACGGTATTGACCAATCAAACGAGATCGGGATTACGAGTGTAGTGCAGCCAGGCGGATCAATTCGCGATGATGAGGTAATAGGTGCCGCGAACGAGTTCGGAATGGCAATGGTATTTACAGGAACTAGGCTCTTCAGGCACTAGGTGGGCACGTGAACTGGAAGCATATCCTAGGATCCGGGGCTATGTCCGGAGCAATGATTGCAATCCTGATGATACTCCTGATTGCTCTTGGTGATCTTGGTGAAATTATCTTCGCATCCTTTGCATCTGCAATGCTGAGTTTCCTAATGATTATCCTAATCCCCCCATTCTTGACCAGAGAAATCTGGGAGAAACAGTTCAACTTACGACCAAGTCTGAAGCATCTCGTTCCTGTCTCCTTCTTGACCTTCATCCTCCCAGTCCTAGGTCCTGCTTTCGGAGGCCCTAGTTTGGGTCCAGAATGGCTTATTTTGATTCCAATGGCGGCAGTAGGGGGAATTTTCTGGAGTCTGCCCTTTGCTGGTTGGGACTACTACAGCTCAACACGAAACCCCCAGTGAAAACCATCATACAGCGGGCTTCGATGCCCCATTGTGAGTAACCTCCCCGGATCTGGTTCGAATGCCTATGAGGACCTAGTTTCGGCTATTGGCAACACTCCCCTGATTAGGTTGAATAGAATCACCGAGGGTCTAGAGAAATCCTCAGTCTGGGTCAAGCTAGAGAGGTGCAACCCCGGTGGTTCGATAAAGGATAGAATCGGACTGCAAATGGTTCTTGATGCGGAGGAGAAGGGACTACTGAAACCAGGAGGGACGATTGTCGAGG
>CAZPNT010000027.1:0-10832 GCA_964588055.1 uncultured Candidatus Poseidoniales archaeon
GAAATGGAACATGAAATCTTACTTTATGCAGACTCTAACGAGGGGCTTATTGGTCCGTTCTGGAGGCTTTCTGAGGAGTTGGACAAGCCAATTATTTGCTCAGACTTTGACGCTGGAGGAGGAGGTCAGCTAGTTGTTGAAGGGGCTTATTGGGAGCCAATTAATGGGAGCAATCTAAGTTCTGGAATCCAAGAAGTTTGCTTGGTCGGTCACAGTGGTGCGATTCAGAGCTCAGACTCTTTTGATTCTCAAGGAAGATCCTTTGGACCGGTTGTGTTCCTTGAGGTGGAGAACTCAACAGAAGGACCATGGGAGATTGCGATAGATGGTTCTGAGCCATCCATCCAGGTTATGGGTGGACAATGGAAAATCCCCAAGGAAATCGTTGATACGGGAGATGTCATCTTCCACGCAGACCAGGGTTCTCCTTTCTGCCCATCCAGTGAAGTTGCGGCCCAAGTTGAAACTGGAGATAACTGGTCCATAGAGATGAGTAACTACTCGGCAGTGAGGCTGATCGGGAATCTAAGCGGGAATGGTTCCATAGGCATCGGAGGAGAAGGGTGGCTGACGATTTGCGGGAGTGATGAGTCAGTGATATCATACAGAATTACTGAGGGTTTTGATGTCTTAGTCACCCTAAACGACATCAGTGAAGATTCCTTGGCGATAGGTATCAATCAGAGGATTGAGTCAGAGTTATTCGCCATTATCAATCGAGGTCCGGAAGATTTGGCACTGTCTTTAGAGTGGCACGGCGATACACCTCAGTCGAGCATTTGGGAAGTTAGCATTGGCGAATGGATATATCCAGGAGAGGAGGCTTACATTGAGGCAGTAGCAAGTGGCAATTCCACTCTTGAGAGGGCATTGTGGGTCACTGCAGATGAGTCTGGGGTTGTGGTCCACCTTTCGGCCAGATGTCCCTCGGAGGGTTGCTAGTGAGAATTGCTATTCTAGGTACTGGATCAATTGGAGGAGTTCTTGCTGGATGTCTATCGGACACCGATGCTGAGTTGGTTTGTGTTTCTCGTGGCGAGACGGCTAGGAATTTGGAGGGGGGTTTGACTCTATTTACCCCAGAAGGCTCAGTAGAAATGATTCCGGGAGAGAGATATGCATTAATCGATAGCGAGAAGGGCCCTATTGAGGAAAATATGTGCGGATCTTGCGATGTGGCAATAGTCTCTGGCAAGGCTGGATCAACACCTCACTTGGCATCTATTGCTGAAGATCTGATTAAAGATGATGCAGTGGTAGTCAGCATTCAGAACGGACTAGGAAATTCTGGAATTATTGCTAGCAGGGTTGGCTGGGAAAGAGTACTGGGTGGTTCAACCACTCACTCTGCTTGGAGAGATGGAGACGGGGCTGTACACTGGACAGGAAGGGGTAAAATTTCTCTTGGGTCAAAGGATGGTGGGAGCCCTAATACAACTGCTGAAGAGTTCTTATCGTTGCTGGATGAAGCGAGTCTAAGTCCAAAATGGTCATCCGATATTGAGAGAGATATCTGGAGGAAGTTAATGATCAATGTAGCAATTAACCCAATCTGCGCGATAGCAGGAGTACGGAACGGAGCTCTGACAGAGATCCCGGAATTGTGGAGTCAAGCACTTGAGGCCATGAGGGAGGCCGAGGCTGTGGCACGTGCCTCAGGTGTGGAACTAGGGGACTCTGACTCTGAGCAATATCTGAGGAAGGTTGTCGAATCAACTGCTGAGAACAGAGTATCAATGCTTCAGGACCTGATGGCAGGAAGAAAGACTGAGATCGATGTCCTTTGCGGTGCTGTGGTGTCAAAGGGAGAGGATTTCGGGGTGCCTACACCCCGTAACGAGGTACTCATGGCACTAGTACGTGGAATAGAGCTGTCGCAGCAATTCGACTAGGCATTAGACATGAAGACGAAAGAGGCAGCCCAACCCCCCAGAAACTGGGGGACCAGATGAAGCCATATGTCTGCAAAGGCCATCTTCCCCACTACTACTAGGCTTAGCGATACTGCCGGATTGAATGAAGCCAGGGAAATAGTCCCAACAGTTAGGGCTCCAGCTAGGACCACCAAAGCGATGGCTGCACCGTAGTACCCATTTCCCTCTGTAGATTCTGAGGTTGCTACATTTAGGATTACGAAAACCAACGCGAAGGTGAAGAGGAGTTCCGAAACAATGATTGAGATCTCGATTCCTGTAGCATCGAACGGTTCGATTGGATAATGTTCAGCCAAACTCCCGGTTACGACCAAGTGTGCCGCTACCAGAGCTGCTAAGGCTCCTGCTGCCAACTGTGAGATCGCGTAAGGCAATATCTCTGATTTGTCGCACGCCCCCCTAATCCATATCGATATGGTCACTGCTGGATTGTAGTGGGCTCCTGAGACGTGTCCCCCGGCATAAATCATCACCATCAAGGTACCTGCTATGGCGAAAGGAGCATTTTGTCCTGAAAGCCCGAATACTCCTGCTACACAAATGGTCAAACAGAGGAAGAAGGTTCCAATGAACTCAGTAATCAGTTTAGCATTCATCTCATATTCTTCGGACATGTTATCGGTTGTTAGTAGAACGTCCATCAACGTTGGCAGGATGAGCAGTAGAAGGTCGATCTATTCGACTGAACTATCCTTTTGATGGTTCCTGAGCAACCATCCCTTAGGCACTCCTGATCTTCCCTCCCGTAAACTAAGAAGTTGTGAATGAAATATCCCATAGCCTGATCTCCGTCTACTCCTCTGAAGTCCTGCAAGGTAGAGCCTCCTGCATCGATGGCTTCTGTAATCACATCATGAATGGCAGCAGTGATTCTCTCGACTCTTGTTGAGACTCCGGACGATCCTGCTACGCTGCTGGCCTTCCTCCTAGGGGAGACTCCAGCCCGATGGAGAATCTCACAGACGTAGATGTTCCCGAGTCCGGCTACAATTCTCTGGTCCAAGAGAGCCGATTTGATTGGCGTCTTCCTATCTCTTAGTCCGTCGGCAAGATGCTGGGGCACTAGGTGGTCAGGAGTTGGCTCTGGGCCCAAATCGGAAAGCAGTTTGTTAGATTCTTGTTCTGAGGTCTTGAAGCAGTCCATGAATCCGAACCTACGATGATCGGAGTATACTGCCTTTGTTCCACTATCTAGGTGGATGACGACCCAGTCATGAGGCCCATCCCCACTTCCTAGAGGGGCTCCACTTGCGAACTTTCCTGGCCTTCCCACTACGCCATCGCCAATTAGTGTCCACCTGCCACTCATCCCCAAATGGCAGAGCCAAGTTATACCCCTCTCTAGTCGGATTAGGAGGTACTTTGCACGACGGTCTACTGATTCCACCTTTCTTCCCTCCAAAGTGGTTTCGAAATTGCTCGGAAAGGGAAATCTCAAGTCACTTCTTCGAAGTTCTACTGAAGAAATGGTCCTGTCCAAGATGTGCCTCTCTAGTCCAAGGCGGACTGTTTCGACCTCGGGCAACTCCGGCATTGTTAGTGGCTGTAATGGTTAGGCCATTACCTTTCTTAGAAAAATAGGCAGAGTTATTGGGAGGTTGCATTTGGTTGCTTCATGGAAGGAGATGAAGTCCCGGATTGGGTCTCCTCGGAGGCGGGAGAGCAACCGGAATCTGAAGTAGTTCTCGAGGGAAGTCCGGCCGTTACAGATCAAGCACCCCAGCAAATCTACGTTCAAGGTGGGCAATATGGAGGTCCGGGGGCGATTCTCCCTCAAACGAATGCTGTACTGGCACTGGTTCTTTCGATACTGGGGATTTTGATGTGCTCAATATGTACCGCTATTCCAGGGCTAATTGTAGCTAATGGTGCACTAGCAACTACCAACCAGTACCCGGGCCATCCGGATCAGGGGATGGCGAAGGCTGCTCAGATTATTTCTTGGATAGGAATAGCCCTATTCGTTCTTGTTGCTCTTTTCTATGGGGCAATGATTGGTTTGTTTGTTGCCGCAGGAGCCTAATTCACAAACGAATAGAACGTGTTGTTCCTCCATCCCTCTCAGATCTATCCTCTCCAATAGATTTAGTTCTGAGTCCTTAAGAATTGTCTCGGCCTTGTGGAACCTTGTATTGTCGTCACCATCCGAAGATCTCTCACTAGCTGCCTTTAGACTTAGTAGGCCCACCCCACCAGGGGATAGGAAATTCAAGGCGATCTTTACGAAAGTCTCTGCTTGGTCTGCAATACTAAGGTCCTGGTGAATCCAATCGGCCTTCGATCTGATAAAGGGGTATAACACTCTGGTTTTTCTTGCGTCACCCAGAACTGGAACAAGTCCTGAACGGGTTTCGGAAAGGGAAATCAAATCACGGGACATCCGAGGAGAAATCTCCACGGCGACGACCTGTCCCCCGTGGTGGTTTTCGGCTCCGCAGACGAAATCGTGGATATGGCTGACTGTGCTCCCACTGGATGCTCCTAGATAGAGACATGTCGAGCCAGGTTCAGGAAGAATCGAAGATGGGTCAGAAGAAGTCCGGAGGAGCGCTGCGGCTACCTTCGACTTCGTGGGGTCCCATCTTCTCCATTCTATTCTCCCGTCCCTTTTCCTACGTTCACCCCTAACGGAGTGTCCCTTGACTGCATTCCTTGTCCAAAGAGTCCGACCCTCTCTCCTTACGCCCCAGCAAATGAGGGTTGGTTTGGACAAAATATCACTTCCTCTTGGGGGGTTTGGGAAACTTTGCTTTTATTGCCTCGATCTCAGAATTGATTTCCTCGATTTTGGACTTGTCCCATCTCTGGCCTTCAAAGTGATCGACACGCACTGCGATACTGGCCTTCCCTGCTAGATATCGGGCAATTTTACCCCTAACCCATCGAGGTGATCGGCTCACTTGTGGCATTGAGAATAGTACTGCCCCGTGCTTTGGCGGGGGAGCCCCTCTCCTATGGGCCGACATTGCGGCATGCGCACCTAGGACCTGTAGTGAGCCGGATGGCATCCGGGCTAGTCTCTCCCTCCCTCCTGCTAGGGAGACCAGTTTAGCAGCAGAAATAGGACCTAGAAGTGCGCTGAGGGATGGAACGTGGAGAGTTGCAATTTCTCTTATTGAGTCCTCTATTTGGTCTAGAATTTTGGATGAACTGGTAACTGAAATGGCGTGGGAAACCATTGATTCCCACTCAGAATCGGATGGAAGGTGCTTAGGTGGATTCACACCAAGTTTCCCGGAAGCCTCGGAGATATTGCTCGAGAAGGATATCGCTCCTGGGATGTCATCCCTCTGAGTGTCCAGATTTGCTTCAGTAATGAACAAGCCTGCCCACTCTATGCATCTAGCCTCAGATGTTGTCCACGATGACCTCAGTTCCTTTGCTGCAGAGACAAGCATGTCTAATCTCCTGTCCAAATCTCCCGATGAGTCTGCGACCCCCCTCTTAGCCAATTCCAAAGTAGCCATCTGGAATACTTCCCCCGAATCTCGACTAGTGGGCCAATCAGGATCCGATAATGCCCCCATCGGATCGATTATTGCATTGGGGAATCTCTCCGATAGGGTAGATACTTCAGGGAGATTTCTCCCTCTTTGAATAATCATGAGTCGTTTTGACAAAGCCGAGGAGGTTATTGGACCGTCCCATTCCACCTGGTCTACTATATTCCCATGATCGTCGACAACTCGTGCCAATCGCCAATCGAAGTGGATTTTCATAGACGTCCCAGAAGGCACGGTGGCTTGAACGGTGCGGGTGTGTCTTAGAAGATATACGAATAGTTGAATAGTCTGTAGGTTCAGGGTGATTCCGTTCTCGTTTATACGGCAATGGTGAGAGAGATGTTTTGTCCTAAATGTGGTTCACTTAGTTATCCCGATGAAAAGGGTTGGATTAAGTGTCCGGATTACAAATGTGGCTATGAAGGGCCCCTTTCCGGAGAGGACGGCAAGGGCGCCGAATTCACTGATCCTATGACCGGCGAGACAATCGATCTTTCCAAGACCATGGCTACAACAGACTCCAAATCTCTCAAGCACCTTACTGAGGTTGTAGAGGAAGACGGGCCCAGGGGAACTCTCAGAGTAGGGGACTACCTGTGTCCAAAATGCGATGGAGATAGGGCATTTGTTGAGCTTAGGCAGACTAGGTCCTCGGACGAGCCAGAGACGAAAATCTGCACATGCGACGACTGCGGTCATCGTTGGAGGGAGTACCAGTAGATTTGAGCAGGCTTTAGGCCAATAATCATCAAGAGCCTCCTACAGTTAAGGGATAAATCGGGGTGGACACGTGCTAAGAATTACCGCCAAGCAGCAACTTATGAGGGAGATAGTAGACATACTGTCAGTTCTGACATCTGAAGCTAAGTTAGTGTGGGGCGAGAAAGGCCTTAGCATATCGGTTGTTGACGGTTCGCATGTGGCGCTTCTTTCTGCAACAATTGCCGATGAGTGCTTCGAGACTTACGAAGTAGAGCCTGTAGAGATTGGCCTCGACCTTCAGAAAATGAGGGATCTTCTAACACTGGCAGGGCCTAGTGATCTAGTTGAGATGGATTATGACGACGCAGTTGGTGCAATTAACGTGAGAGTTGGTGAAGTTCTAATGATACTGAGGGGGATTGACACAAGCACGATGGACAATCCTAATCAGCCAAATTTGGAATTCAAGTCGAAGGCGACAATAGGTTCTGAGAAGCTTTCGAGGGCTCTGAGGGCTGCTAAGTTCGTTGGAGGTGAGGTTGACCTGAGCATGGACAAGAATCAACTTGCTGTTTCAGTAACTGTTGAGGCTGGAGAGGGTGTTAATGTGAAGTTCGAATCGGGCGAGTTGAGTGAACTTGTCTGTGCTTCTCCGACACACTCTACTTATTCTCTTCAGTATCTTGGAGAGTTGACAAAGAAGCTTGCCGGGGGATTCACGAACGAGGTTTCGCTTGAGTTCGAAGAGAAGTATCCATTGAGGTTAACTTGGATTAGTAATGATGGTGGGGCAAGGTGGACTTACTTCCTTGCACCTCGAATCGTCAATGACTGACCCGTGAACTCATCAATCCCCCCCTCTCCCGACTTCTTGTGCCCAGCAGAGTTTGCGTCATCATTCCCACTGTAAACAACCCGGATGAATTGGCGGTGTCTCTGGAGGGTCTGGCCAATCAGACCTATGGCGATATGGAAGTAGTGGTGGTAGGGTCGAAAGAAGACCCCGGTAGAATAGTGACAGAGAGTAGTGGATTCAGATTTATCGATGACAGAGGCGCTCGCAACAGGGCGGATGCTTGCAACGTAGCAATCGAAGAGACCGATTCTGAACTTGTATTCTTCACGGATGATGATGTATTGGTCCCAAATGAATGGGTCGAAAGACTAGAGAGGTGGTTCGATAATTCTGATGTTGCAGGAGTAGGGGGACCTAATTTTGCCCCTGTTGAAGAGTCGACCTTCTGGCAGAGAACCATTGACGTTGCTTTCTGCAATAAATTTCTCACTGCTGGTACTAATTACGGAAAAAGGGCCATGATGGAGTTGGAAGAAGTTGAGCAAATACCAGGTGTTAACTCGGCCTACAGAAGGGAAGTTCTAGTGGAGGTGGGGGCTTTTGATTCGGGGGCAATTGGAGCGGAGGACGTGATGATGGATCATCGAATAAGATTGGCTGGATATCGACTTTGGTCTGATGGAAGCGCAATAATGTGGCATCGTAGACGTGGAATAAAAAGAGTAAGGAAGCAGATTCGTAACTACGGATTAGTCAGAACTCTAGCGGGAAGGAGGTATCATGAACTTTGGGGATTTAGCCACAGTATGGTGTCATCTTTTCCTTTTCTAGTGATGATGTCTGCTATTTCCTTCGTTTGGGGGTGCTTGAATGGAGGTCTGGCTTGGCCAGATTTCTGGGACATATCCGCTGATGCCGTTCCTATGGGGGTGGAGAGAGCAATGGTTCACCAATTCCCCACACTAGTAGCCTTGTTCAATATCATAGCATGGCTTGGTGCAACATTGGGACCCTCTCCAAGTAAGAGTCCAACGACCGTTTTCCTCTCCCCAATAGTTTCATTCATGCTATTATGGGATTATGGCATGGGAGTCAATAAGGCCCGAGTCAGCATTGCCAGTGGGAGCTCGTCTTCTCAGATAGATGACAGGGCAAGGGAGTAGTTGAGTCCCTCATTTCTTTGTCATTCTCCCTGACTTGATGTACCAAGTTGGTTGCGTGGGTCGCCAGAATAGCACCGTGAAGACTCCAATGAAGATTCCACCTATGATTAGATTTAGCCAGCCCTCCCTCAGGTATCCTTCGCTGGCGTGATAGTGGGCCCACAAGAATGAGGGTATTACACCAGCAAATAGTGAAATTACGAATTCCTCGAATAGTATCCTTTGATTGTCCTTCCCCGTTGGAAGAGTGGGCGGATTATCTTCCCAATTGGGATCCTCCCTGATTACCAGGCGCACTCCTTCGGGTTTTTCTACCTCTGAAATTGGAGTGCGCGAGATAGATACCGGCCCACTCTTCGACCAACGCCTAAGAGTTTTCAGAGCGTGTTCCCCTCCATAGTGTGGCCTACCATCACACGCCTTCCCCCAGTAGTCATGACCAGTGTCTGCAAGCCTCTCAATAGTTCCAATCTCTGCGGATAAAAGTCCTCTTGAATTAGCTAGCTCCCACTCAGATTCAGAGGCTTCCTCGGCCTCTGAAGAATTGATCATCTGCAATGCCTCACTGGCGGTGACCGGCGTTGAAGAGATCTTGAAGTGATATCCAATATTGACCTCATGTCTCGGGCCAATCCCTCCGAAAAGTACAGACCTGTCTGTGGAACCCATTACAACTATGCCCGGGTCAATCTCAGTCCACTCAATGGAGTCGGGCAATATCACCCCTCCTCTGATCTAAGCTCCCCTGTTTGGATGGACCACTGGGATTCGTAGACATTGTTGCTAGCTACCAGGTCATCATGAGTCCCCCTCTCAACTATAGCGCCATCTACCATTGCAACAATCTCGTCAGCATTTCTAATTGTGGCTAGCCTGTGAGCAACAGCAATCGTTATTCTCTGCTTTCCTCCGTTGGAGCTGTCGAACAGAGATTCCTGAATTCTCTTCTCCGTCTCTGCGTCCAGAGCCGCACTGGCCTCGTCTAGAATCAACAAATCAGGATCATTTAGCAGGGCCCTAGCCAGGCTAATCCTTGCCCTCTGTCCGCCTGAGAGCATGACCCCTCTGTCGCCGACCATGGTGTCGATACCATCCGAGAGTTGTGATACGAACTCGAGCGCCCCCGCAGCATCCAAGGCCTGTTCAATCTCCTCATCAGAGCACTCGCGTGCATAGGCAACATTTTCCCTGACACTTCCGAAGAACAGGAATGGATCCTGAGAAACGAAACCTATCCTCGCCCTTACTGACTCTATCTGGAATTCGTTGATGTCTGTACCATTAACTAGGACTCGTCCGCTCTGGGGCTCGTAGAACCTTTCGAGCAGCTTCAAAATGGTGCTCTTGCCAGCCCCCGTATGACCCATTACTCCGAGGAAGTCCCCGGAAGAAGCGGAGAATGATATGTCGTTTAGCACATTGGAATCGGAAGACGGGTAGGCGAATGAGACTCCTTCGAAGCTCACGGAAGAAATCGGCGATTCCAGAGGGAATGCCCCCTCTCTGTCAAATATTGAGGGTTCTAGATCTATGATTGCAAAAACCCTCTTAGAGGCGGCCTCACCCTTCTGTAACTGATTGAGTAGCATTCCAAGGATGAACATCGGCATTGTCATCCTAGTAGAAATTAGAAGAAAGGTAACGAATTGCCCAACAGTAATCTCCTCTGTGGCCATGACCCAACCCCCTGCCGAAACAAGAAGACCGAAGGAAATCCCTGCGACGACGTATATTCCAGGAATGAAGCGGTTCCTGATGAAGGCGGCTTGAATCGCCATATCCCTGTAGTTTCCACTCTGAGTTTCAATTCTAGATCTCTCGAAATCCTTTGCGTTGTACGCCTGTACGACTGTGATGCCAGAGAGGACGTTCTCAAGAATAGCGACGATTCCGCCAGTACTCTCCCTCTGCTTCCTATACTTCCTCTGTACCCGAGTGGAGAACCATACTACCATCGGGACTATGATAATAAGAGGAGTGAACAAAATGACAGCAAGCTTTGGCAACATCCAGAACATAATCGCAAATGCAGTGGAGAAAGTGATTGCAATCCTGATGATGCTGGTACTGGCATCTGAGATTATGTCCTCCAACTGGGCTACATCCGCCGACAGCACAGCCATTAGATTCCCTGTCTGCCTAGTTTCGAAGTAGGACGCCTCCATCGACATTAGGGACTGAGTTGCGTCCATTCTGATATCGTGCTGGGCCCTGTAAGCTGTCGCCTGCCAAAGTTGGTTACTCAGCCCTTGAAAAATCGCTAGGAACGTGAAGCATGAAAGAATCAGCAGCCCAAAACCGAGTTCCTCGGATTCAATTGGGCCTAAACTTGGAATCAGATCTGAGGTCATGAGACTCTCTACCCTTTCGCTAGTGAATGTTCCAGACTCGTAGTAGTCAGCAGCCATACCTATGGCGATGAACGGGATTAAGTCGAAGGCCCTGGCTCCAGCGTTGGCCACTATTCCGCCTACAGCGCTTTTCCAATATTTCTTTACATATGGGAGAATTCTCCATATCTTTCTTCCCACTATCTGGCCGTCATCCATCTTGTCGGAGTCATCCTTGCTGATTGAGGTCACTTCAATGCCGCCTGGCACTCCTGTTGAGTTCACATTATTACGAAAAGCGATAGGTGTTTCAATGCTTCAGTCAATACCTTAGTGGAGATGGTGGAGATGGTGCGCCCGCCGGGATTCGAACCCGGGACAAGAGGTTGGAAACCTCTTGTGAT
>CAZPNT010000028.1:0-10795 GCA_964588055.1 uncultured Candidatus Poseidoniales archaeon
GGATTCGGGAGTGGACTCACTCATCGATGATGACAAAAACTTGCACTTGAGGTTGAGCCTAGAAACGCTGTCAAGGGGGGGGGCGGAAATGTCACGGACCAAAGGCGAAATGGTTGCCAAGGGGAAATTCAAGTTGGAGGTCTACCCCGGGCAAAGCGCGAATCAAGTCGCTGTGGGGATTCTGGAAGGTCTAATTGGCCGGTGATACAAGTATTCATATGCCAATTGCTTGGACAGATGCCCGATATGACCCACGTAGTGACCAGTGCATGTGTCCAATGCAAATATCAAGACTGCGTCCATGTCTGCCCAGTAGAAGCGTTTAGGGAAGCCGAAGAATATCTTGTGATAGATCCCGACGAGTGCATTGACTGTGCGGCCTGCATTCCCGAGTGTCCAGAAGAGGCGATCTATGCAGATAGTGATTTGCCCGACGAAGAAATGGAGTGGTTGGAGAAGAACGAGGTGGAATCCCCGGACCTCCCCATAGCAGAAGGCGACTCGCCTGTTCTCGCCGATCAGTGACTGCAAACCTCTTACATAGGTTCTTCAATACGAGCGGAGAGGGTATCGCATGAAGAAGAGGGTTGATCTGGGCGACATGAGGCATGGTACGGAGCTCCTCAAGAGGGGTTTCGCAAAGATGCAGGAGGGAGGCGTAGTCATGGACGTAGTTACTCCCGAACAGGCGCATATCGCTGAAGATTCGGGCGCAGTATCTGTGATGGCGTTGGAAAGGGTCCCTGCAGATATCCGTTCTTCTGGCGGGGTTGCTAGAATGAGTCACCCCAAACTGATCAAGGAAATCATTGAAACGACCAGTATTCCAGTAATGGCGAAGGCCAGAATAGGCCATGACGAAGAGGCCAGAGTCTTGGAGTCCCTAGGGGTCGACATGGTCGACGAATCTGAGGTTTTGACTCCTGCCGATCCGTTCTACCACATCGCAAAGAGCGATTTCACAATTCCTTTCGTTTGTGGGTGCACCAGCCTTGGAGAGGCAGTCAGGAGGATTGCCGAAGGGGCAGCAATGATCAGAACCAAGGGTGAGGCGGGGACGGGGAATGTGGTTAGCGCAGTCAAGCACGCTCGACTACTGGCAACTGAGATTGAGACTTCAAAGCGTGCGGACTCCGATTCGAGGGCTCGAATAATTGAAGAGATTCTAGGAGGATACAGGAGGCTAGAGGAAAAGTCTGAGATTGGAGCGAAGGTTGGAAGAACTCCATTCGGAGACATAGCGTCAGTTAGGGAAGAGATAGGAACTGTTCTCGATGAAGTTACTGAGCTTGGACGTCTGCCGGTGGTTACTTTCTCGGCCGGTGGGATCGCCACTCCCGCAGATGCAGCACTAATGATGAGGCATGGGATGGACGGTATTTTCGTCGGTTCCGGGATCTTCAAGAGTTCGGATCCAGCCAGGACTGCTGAAGCAATAGTCCTGGCTACTCATCATTTCGAAGACCCGCATGTCGTAGCAGAAGCTTCGGAGATGCTAGGCGAGGCCATGCCCGGACTCGAGATTGACAGCCTCGAAGTTAGATTAGACGAACGCGGATGGTAACTACTTCTTCCTACCACGAGAGGTGCCTAGTTTCCTGGGCCTGCGCTTTATTTCGCGATTTGTCTGTACTGATTCGGGGTCCTCTCCGCTGGAGACTATCCCCCCAAATGTAACAGGGTTTCCGTCGAGAAGCCTATCAGTTAGAGACTGGGCCAGTTCTTCGTTTTGATCTGGCCCCCTTAGGGCCTGACGGACGGATTTGTTATGATCGCGGACCATCCTCTCTCTCTCCTCATGCTGTGCACGAAGCTCGTCTCTAATCTCATTCACCTTTGAGAGAAGGTCAACAAGAGACTGGTGGGACTCGTCCGCCTTTCCCCTTTCTTCCAGAAAAAGAGCATGAAGTCTGTCTCCCTCCCCTCTTAGGAAATCCCTCTCCTCGAACATGGGCTTAATCTCGCTCCAGATTTCGTCAGCAAGAGCATTCTGTTCAAGCATCAGTTTGTGCTCATTGTCGGCCTCGGCCCTCAACTTCTGAATAGACTCGTCCATGTCGCTCAGGTCGATTGAAATTATTCTCTGTTGCTCTACGTGTGGAATTAGCTCGTCCCTGCGGGAAATTAACGATCTTAGCTTCTTAATCAGAGAGTTCTCCTTCTCAAGAGTCAGTGCCCCATCGGTCATTATTCTGTCCTCTATCCTCTCGATCTCTCCAACGGTCTCCGAGAGCTGGATCACCACGGACTTGCCGGGGCCCTGGTCCCTCTTGCCTTTCTTTCGAGAAATTACCTCTCTGATGCTCTGCTGAATCTCATCCCTAGTGGCTTGGTGAATCTTAGCCTGTGCCCTTACCTTCTTCTGCTCGTCCATCCTTGTTGTAATCGATTCGTGGACTTCTTTCCTTTTTTCCTGGGCCGAGTTCCTCTGCTCAGATGCCCTCTTGGCAGATTCGTTATGTGAATCACGTTGCCCCCTGATCCTGCTAAGTTTTGATTCCATAGCATGAAGTCTTGTTCTAAGGTCGTCAGAGCCATGGTCGTCTTGCTCCATGCAATTGGGACCAGTTGCCCCTTATTGAAGAGAACTAAAGCCCGAACAACCTTGCAGCGAACGGAAGTAGAGGGGAAATAACTGCCAATGCAGCACCGAACATGAAGACTGCACCGGTTGTCATCCTTAATCTTGTGAATAAGTCGGAGCGAACTTGAGAGGTTAGGACCTTACCAGAAATGAGGTTACCTGAAGAGTCCTCTAGTCTAACGGTGACGGTCGCGTCACCCATGGAAGAAGGTATCAGAGTCTGCCAAACAATCCTGGATTTGGACATCGAAGCCGATACCCTCTGATACTCTGGACTATCCCGTTGAGGTTCTTTTTGTGGTTCCGACCTTAGTCTGTAAACACACTCATTTGGTCTGAAATCTGGGGTTTGGACACGGAGTATCAGATCTTGGACCTCACCGGAGTGATTGAGCACGTATGCAAATAGGTTGGCCTGTCCTAGAGTCAGGTTCTCCATATCAACATCGAACCAAATGTCATCTTTTGCTGTAGAAGATAGGTGCATGCGCATCCTGTCATTCAGTCTAAAGAACGGAGCGCACCTCTCCCTGGCATGCATTAGTAACCTGTCAAGAGTCTCCTCGCCGAGGTCTTCATGATTGATTATCTGATCTATGGTCCTAGAATCAACAATTTCAGATAGGGACTGATGGAACTCTTCCTCCTCAATTATGCCTGAACGATACATGTCTAGCATCAGAAGCAGATACTCCTGCAAATCTGAGAGGTTTACCCCCTTCTTCAGATCCGAGTCGAATGAGGAGACATACTTGGAAAATCTCACTGCTAGAACTGGATCCACGTGCGCCCTAATTACGTCCGTGAACGGCCTATTTAGGAGAGCTGGGTGCATGGGTGGGGAGAATGCTTCCAGAAGTCCCCAGGGCTCAACGGTGTTGAAGCGAGGCCTATTGGATACCATGTATACGCTATGTCCAGACAATAGTGCACCAGTAGACAACGCGATCAGTACAGGTATGCCGTCTGTTTCGGAAGGGAAGATTAGAGCCAGGCCCAACATTAGAGTTGATATGGTCATTAAAGTTGTAGTAAGATTTAGTTGGTTGGATGCCCCATCAATTACCGCCTTCATCTCGCTGTAGCCGTGAGCGCTGCGGAAAGTAATCCCGGTTGAGACAATTTCTTCTGTCTCAATTTGGAAAATTCTCTTCGTTACCCATAGTAGGTAATGAAGCACGAAAAGTAGCAAGATATCGGTAACCATTAGTGCCAGTGAAAGCAGGTATACTGATTTTGAGAAAGATAGTTCTAGGAATAACTCACTCACGCCACCCTGCCACCACTCTGGATCCGAGCTGCTAAAGGACTGTGCGAGTCCAAATAGGATAACAACCAAGATTGGGAGAAAGAGAATCAGACGTGCACCACGACTAATGAGTAGGTCGTCGATACTGGTTAGAATAGCTTCTCTGGTCTTCAATTTCGATTTCACGTTTGTTTTCCATGGTTTCTCCTCATTCTTCGAAATCTTGTTGAGGTCTGGTGCGGGAGGTGCTTTTGACTCCAAGACAGAGACCATGGAGTCGATGTTAGCCTCCAAATCATCAAGACTGGGTTTTTCTTCCGAGTTAGACAAATAATTACCCTCCCATGGAAGTTATTCTTGCTAGAATACGCATTGAAATCGATTCGGAAAGAGAGAGAGTTTGTCCATCACAAGTTCTAGAGTCCGAAGTGGTTTCGATTACAGAACCAATCAGAACGCCGGATTCGTTGATTGTAACTGACTCGATGTCTGAGGAAATGATCAATTCTACAACAGCTGAAGAACCAGGAGGGAGCTTAGATAACGGCAGAAGAGTGGAGACTCCGATCGTTTCAATATTTCTCTCTACACTCGGAATTCGGTTGCCATCGGAAGAAAGCTCTGGATAACCTAGCAAACTATCCAGGGCCGATTCAAGTTCAGTACCAACTGCGTGTTCCATCTTACATGCGACGCTACGCACATCACCTTGAAATCCAATCACATCTGTCAAGAGAATCTCCAATAGAGACTCCCTCCTCTTAATTCTGGCAGCCAGTTGGAATCCGGAAGGAGTTAAGCGACACCCTCGATAAGGTATGTGTGTAACCATATCTCGACTCGATAGTTTTTGTATCATTTCAGTAACTGATGCGGCGCTTACTCCCTTGATCTCGGCTAGTTTTGTAGTCTTTACAATCGCACCAGGATTTTCAGAGTGCATCTCGAACATGGTCTTCAGATACATCTCCTCTATCTCGCTGAATTCTGACAAACTACTCATCCTCTCTCTCTGCCATAAACTGAGTCTTGCAAACCGGGCATCTAGACATTACCGGTCTCTTGTCTAACTGCACCCTCAATGCCTGATCACATTCGGGGCAATTCAGAATATCTTCGGAAGATTTCACAACCTGGTGAATATCATCTTCTTCATCTCCCTCATGAGATCCCCCTATCATGAATTCCATGGAGCACGAAGGACACCTGACCCCACCAGTATGATCATTCGGCACCATCAGTCTCTGATCACAATACGTGCACTCTATCTCTCTCTTTTCCATTCTAAGTTGACTACTCTGTGACTCCTTCGCCTCTCTAAATCCCAAATCAGAGGTTGAGGGAGTCCTAGAGGAAACTGCTCGCCACGAAAACGTCCCAATTAGTATGGCAAGAATACCCGCTAGAACGCCATATCCAGCAGCCAGGACGTCAAAAGGTAGTTCCATTCCTTCATCACCGAGATAGGGTTCGACAGAGTAAATCCGAGAGGCGCTAATACCCCCAGATGACCATTGAACTTCGATATCGGCGATGTCACGTTCTGGCCATTCTGGTACTGACATTTCTGTAGTTACAACGGATCCAGGCATCACTGCTGGAATAGTAGCTTCCGCTAGAATTGTCCTTTCAGATGACGTGATTAATCTGAGCGACCCAGGTTGAGCTTGGTGAACATCGTCATTTCTCAAAGTAATTGTAGCTAAAACTCTGCTTCCTTGCAATGGTCTTTCTGGATTGAAAGTTGCTTCTATGATAATTGAGGAGGGGTCGATGACAGGAGCTGCCGTCGAGTTTGTTGTTTTGTTGTCAGAAATAGCAGATGGGGACCAACCAACCGGGATTGCCTCTATTGTAATATGTGAGGCATCGGGATTTCCGAAAGAGAAGGATAGCGTTCTACGACCTGGGTCTGCGTCAAGAAGGATTTTCTGTAAAACTTCTGAATTTCCATCTACTTCAGAAGACGCAGTCAGTACTATTGGGCGCTCCCGACCATGTGAGAGGAAGACCGAGGCATCTATTTCCAGACCTTCCGATGCCGTCCAAGTAACTGAGTCTATAGTTAGATTCAATATCTGACTTGGTGAGACCTCGACTGAGAAATTTCCTTCCAATTCAGTAAGTCCGGATTGACCGTTAATTAAGAGGTCCCAACTGAATTCATTGGTTCCAGGAAATTCCATTGTGAATAGTGTTGGAACCTCCCTAGTTGATCCAGGCGATATGGAAACGGATTCTCCCTGGAATACATTATCGCTAGAAAGGTGCAAAATTCGCAAAGAAGCCGAACCAGTAGAGTTTCCGTTGTTCGTCACCATCAAAGAGGCTACAAGGGAGTCTCCCACATTAGCAGGTTCACCAGAAATTGCCAGTCCTGAACCACCAGAGGATGTGAAATTTGAAGAGTTGTTTGTGTCATCTGAGTACATTATTGAGGATGCATTATCGAGATTTGTGTGTTGAGGGGACAGTTGGAAGGCTAGGATTTGAAGAAAAATTAGCATGACAGAAAGGAGGAGGGGCTTCCTAAGAGAGACTGTCATGTGACTCGGCTCGAATAGACATCGTATGAATCAAACGCAGAAAAACGCTCTGCATAGGCCTATAATAGAGGCATTTACTCGATTCGAACAGAAATGGATACTGGACGACTAATGAAGGTGCGACCTAGTGAGTTGGCATCTGCTCTGCTACAAAGAAGGGTGATGCTGAAAGAGAGCCTCCCTGGAGTAATTAGGAATCTTGAGGCAGAAGAAGAGGTGCTAGCTCCAAGGGTAGAAAGGATGAGGAAATCTTTCGATGAAGCAAATAACAGGGTTGCTAAACACAAGGCTGAGAGGGATAAATTTCAGAATAGCGCTGTCAGTCTAATACCCATTGTTAAGCAGATTAGAACGAAGTTGATGGACGCCGGGGGAATGATTAGTCTGGATCCAAAATGGAAGAAGGAGAAATTACTGGAGCAAATTGAAGAGATAGAGATTAGTATTCAGACATCAGCTTTAGACCACAAATCCGAGAGGAAGTTACTGGATAAACGAAGGTCGCTAATAGCAGAAAATGACAAATGGATTAGAGATAGGAAAGACTCGAATCCAGAAATGGCAGAGTATGTGAAAAAAAGCAAGGAGATGTCTAAGTTTTTCAAGAAGGCGGATAAATCGCATTCAATGATGATTGAAGGTGTTTCCAAAGCACAACCACTCTATGAGAAATTGAATGGCGCTTCGGAAGAGCTCAAAGAAATCAGGAGTCAATTGGATCGTGCAAGAGAACTGCTTGCCCAGAGCGACAAGGCAATTTCTCATTGGGAGAGGCGAATAAAGGATGGATTTGGCGATATTGGCCCCGGTTTCAGAGATCTTCTAAAGGGCCAGAAGAAAGTCGATCGAGGAGGTAATTCTTCATTCACCAAACGTAAGAAGACCAAAAATAGCAAATCTAGAGGTGGAGATGAATGACAGAAACACCCACTGATCTGCAGAGTGATTTTGGAGGTCTATCCATTGAAGAGATCGAAGCAATTATCTCTGAAAAAAAGGACATATTGAGGACTTTGGATAATGAAAAGAGGGATTTGCAAACAGAAAGAAGAGAACAGGTACAGATAGTTAATGCACTAAGGTCTGCAGTTGTAGGAATTGAGATCTCAGACTCTGGAAGGAAGAAGCTGCTAGGAGAGTTTCATTCAATCAGGAAAGAAGCACAGATTCACAGACAGAAAAGAGACGAAATAAACAGTAGTATCCCCCCACCTTCTAAGATTCTTGAGGAATGGCTCGACGAGACCTACGTCACATTGACGAAAATTGACAATGACCTGACAACAGTGCCGATGCTGAATCCTGAGCTCTCTGCATTTAGCAGATTCTTCGAAATCCAATCATCTATCAAGAAAAAAAGGAAGGCCGAGAATGCTCATTCTAAGTATATCTCAAAGTTAAGCGAAATGCGAAAGATATCTTCCAGACTTGATAAGAACAAGGAAGAGTCGGGCAAGGTAACATCGGAACTAAGAGAGAGCACAGAAATCGAAGGTGACAAAATTAGTAGGAAGGAGATTCGCAGGATAAGCAGGAGCATTACTAAGATTGATAATAGAATTGAGAGTATCAAAAGTGATTCAAAGAGAGAAAGGAGGGATTTGAAGAGGCTGGAGAAATACTCCAGAATATCTTCTGTTAGAGGAGGGGTTGCCAGCATCGATGATATTCGTGGAATTGCTGCCAAGGGAGAGGCGTTGAGCTCCGAAGAGTTGGGGCTACTACTTGAGTCTGGAGGTTTTTCATCTATCTCTAATGCAAACGAAACTGGACGAAAAACGATACAAAAGGGAAGAATACCAAAGAAGAAGTCGAGAAAACTAGGCGTTTCACGTAGAGGAAGCAGAAAGGGGAAGAGTGCGAGTCGTAGGGACTAGGGAGGAAAATAATCGGTATCCCTTAAATGGGAACCCAAATTGGGAGCACACGAGGGTCAACTATGGAACTCAATCAATCGAATATAGCTTCTGTCTTCGAATCGAAGTCGGAATTGGTCAGCAAGAAACTTGCTGACTTCAAAGATAGTCGTGATGAGTTGAATGTGCAGGTTAGGGGCCAGTTAGACAAGCGAAACGAAATCAATCGCCAAGTAAAGCAGTTGATAACAGAAGTTCAGAAGCAGAAAACTCTTCGAAACGAGGCTAACGGCAAGGTTGCTGAATTGAGGAAAATAAGACTCGAAAGAACAAACTTTCTGAAGGAGGCACGGGCCAAACTCAGGAGTTCAGTAGAGCAGAATAACGGTCGATCAGGAAAGAAGAGAAAGGGGCCGAGTTCTAGAGGCATTAGAGAGCAGATGAACAAACTCGAGTGGAGTCATCAAACGGGTAAGATCGGCCCCAGCAAAGAGAAGGACTTCTTCGCTAAGATGAAGAAGTTGCAATCAGAATTTAAGAGGCTGAAGAAAGAAGAGGACGAGAGTAGTTCAAGCGTTCTGAAGGAAGTTAAGCAGGCTGAGAAAAGGCAACAGAAAGCGCATGATGCTGTTACTGATGCCTCTGAGAAATCAGAAGAGGCCCATTCCCTGATGATGGAGTTATCAAATGAGGTGGATAGGTTGAGAGGGCTAGCTAATACAGAGCATTTGGGCCTAAGTTCAACAAAGTCTGACGCTGATGAATTGCACAACAAGTACATAATTTCACTTAGATGTATACACTCTATGCAGGATATTCTGAAGATATCGGGGTCGAAGAAAGAAGAGGACGAAGAGAGAGTGGAAGTTTCTGACTTGATGTCGAGGCTGATGAAGGGAGATACCCTTTCGGACGAAGATATGATGCTACTTCAGCGGAACTAAGTCGTATAGCCGACCATTCCTACCATGCAGGATCTTGTCTGAATCTAGACTGATCAGCCAGCCGGGAATCATCACCTTGCTATTCTCTATCAATGCTCTTGGAATGTCCAAAATCCACTTCTCTAGTAGCATGCTCCTTACTTTTCCGGAAATGCTCATTTCTCCAGATTCACCTCTCCTCCTTTCCTCAACTATCTTAGAAATCTCTTGTTTGAGTCGGTCTTCGCCAAGCCAATTTTCCTTGGGGGGGCTGACAGACCGAAGAATTGGAGCGCTTTTCATATTCTCTGAGTCTCCGATTATGCTGAGTCTCTGGGACCATGGGTCCTCTAGAATTGTCCATTCGCCGCTTTCACTACTCCCTTTAGGTCCCTGTAAATCTCCTGAAACTTGCCATATTCTCGCCTCTAGCAATAAGGGGGATGATGAGAATCCCTCAATTCCTCTGTTTGTTGTCCATGAAGCTATGTCTATCAAAGAACATAGCACGTTCGTCCCCTGGTCTTTGGAAGTGCTAACAAACCGATCGAGCTCTTCATCTGAGGAGTAATCCTCAATTGCTGAGGCAACAAGATCACCTGACAGAACCGCTCTACCTATCCAATGTGAAATCTGCTCTGGAGTTACTATCTGGAGTTTAGAGCTATCAAGAGGCTCGCATTCCGGGAGTATTTTACGCTCGCTAAAAATCAGATGGGAGCCATCGGGGGCATCCATTTCGAATCTGATGAGCTCGCTTCTGGTGATTGGAAGAAATCCTGTCGGAGCATGCCAGATGAAGGTTCTCTGGGAATGAATCCCGAAATCAGGAATTGTTGTAGCTATGCCAATTGGTCTGAAGGAAGAGGATGCAAATTCGATATCGAATGGCTCGAGGTCTACCGACCTGACTCCCATTAGCGCCCGCAATGTTTCCTCCATGCACCTAGGCAGATGGTTACATCTTTGAATGGAACGCAATTTTTGTCGACTAGGCGTATGATTTCTTAGTCAGACATTTGGAGCTAGTTGCAATAGGTCGCTCTGCCCTGGATCTATGATGCATAGAGAGCTGACAGGGAACGGTTTTCCACAAGCAGCTCCAAGCTGTCGGTTGACCATGGTAACCTGATGAACTGGCACTGAAGGGTGAGAGTTCCTCAATTCATCTATGAACGACTCGGGACAATTAGCAGCAACCAAAACCATCTTTGCAACTCCTCTAGAGCATTGTGATGTTGTCTGACGTTGTCCGAAGACAATTTCGCCAGAGTTTATTCCTTGCTTCAGTTGTCTTGCTATGTCCATGTTGCCAACTCAATTGTTTTCCTCGGGAATATAGAACAGCTCTACGCTCCCAGTTCCAAGGGCCACAGGTTGACCGACTATGATGTTCTCAGTGACTCCCGAAAGGTTGTCTCTCTCACCAATTACACCTGCCTTCAATAGATGTGTAACTGTAACCTCGAAAGCCGAACGAGCCAGGATAGAGTGCTTGGTCCCACTGACGCCGTGACGGCCAATTGCTCTAACCTCCCCTCCTGTCGTCATCACATCTGAGACCATGATCAGGTGCCTTACGTCTACATCGAGGCCGGCTCCCTCAAGGGTGTCCCACATCTCGTTAATTATGGCTT
>CAZPNT010000029.1:0-10775 GCA_964588055.1 uncultured Candidatus Poseidoniales archaeon
TGTTGCCAAGGAAATCTGGTCGAGAGAAGGCAGGCACGCTAGATCTCTAGAAGTAGAAAGAGCTTTGATTTGGGCACACAGTAAGATGGGCAGGGTTTCCCCCGAAGATTACGATGCCATTGCAGAAATTGCTGACCCGGGGATAGTTACAGCAGACAGGGTCGACGAATTGGAGGCTGAGACAAGGCATGACATTATGGCACTGACAAAGGCCATGGCCGAAGCTGCAGGAGATGCTGGTTGGTGCATCCACCTTGGAGCAACAAGCAATGACATAGTAGACTCGGCTGTTGCACTACAAATCAAAGACAGCATAGATATCCAAAGAGAGTCTCTTGTGAGTTTAATCCTGACTATGTGTGGAATCGCAGAGAGCGAGTCTGGGACAGTAATGCTTGGGAGGACGCACGGACAAGCTGCGGTGCCAATTACGTTCGGCCTGAAGGTTGCTGTTTGGGTTGACGAAATGCGGCGGCATCTTGTAAGACTAGAGGAATTGCGACCTAGATGTATTACAGGAAAGTTCCTAGGAGCAGTAGGAACAGGTGCTGCACAGGGAGAGGGGGCCCTAGAATTACAGAAGTTAATCCTAGGAGAGTTGGGTTTGGAAGTCCCAGTTGCCACAACTCAAGTTGTTGGCAGGGACAGATACATCGAGTGGGTTGGATGGATGGCCAATGTTGCCACCAGCATTGAGAAGGTGTTGCAGGAAGTCAGGAATCTTCAGAGGACCGAGATAGGAGAAGTGGCAGAGGAATTCGACTCAAAGAAGCAGGTTGGTTCTTCCACTATGGCACATAAAAAGAATCCAATCACGGCCGAGAATGCATGTGGCCTCGCCAGAGTGGTTCGTTCAATGATTATTCCCTCTTACGAGAATGCCCTGTTATGGCACGAGAGGGACTTGGCTAACTCTTCTAGCGAGAGATTCACTCTTTCACACTCTATGATTCTACTGGACGATGTAATGGCCAAATGCGACAGGGTGCTTTCGGGTTTAGTCGTGGACAGAGACAGAATGAAGAAGAATATTGACGATCAGAAGGGCTTGATTATGGCTGAAAGGGTCATGCTAGAGCTAGTTGATCGTGGAATGTCTAGAGACCTTGCTCACGAAGAGTTGAGGTCGGCTTCGATGGAGGCAGTAGAAACTGGCGCAAACCTAGAGGATGTTTGCAGAAATTCAGTTGAAATTATGCAGATGTTTGAGGGAGAGGAGATCTCAACCCTATTCGACCCAGAGTCTCATCTTGGCTCCTCAGAGGAGATAGTGTCGAATTCCGTTAAACTGGCTAGAGATCTATGTTCAGAAAACTGATGGTATAAGTAGTAAAATCGCAGTAACTGTCGCCACGGCAAAAAGAAGCATTATCATTGCATGGGGACCATATTGGTTTGCATCGTCGAGAGCTACATTCAGAAAGCCATCCTCCATTACCCCCGAAATAATAGGGGCTTCCGAATGGTTGAACTCCGGAGGTGGTCGCCTTGGGATCCTCTCTGGAGAAGTAGTCTGCCTCACAATCGACTCTCCAGAGTAGAGTCGTAATTATCATTGCGCCTATTCATCTTCTGGGATGTAGAATCCCGCCTTTTCTAGTAGACTGTCCATGTCTTCAAGTGCTTCTGGGTCTGGTTTCGAAAGGGCTCCCGGCTCCTTGGCGTCGCCAGAATAGCTATCTCCGCCACCGGCAGAAAATATAGCCCTCCGATTCCTAATGACTAGAATGGTACGAATTAGGAAAAGAGAGATTCCCATCATTACAAATGTGGAAAGAATAACCTCTGACCCTTCGACCATGGTTCCGGATAGCGCATACCGGTTTCAGTTTGTTCCGGGAAGGCCTTGAGAAAGTGGTCTTGAGAGGTGCCTTCGATTGGATGGGGTTGGTTCGAGCCAAATTCCCGAAGGTGGGTCGTTAAGATCGTCATAATCAGTGCAATACCACGTTTTCCTATCGTTACTACCACAAGATAGGCACCTAAGTCCCTGGCTCTTTCCAGAACTTCGCATCGTCCTATTACAACAAATGGGCCTACTGACTATTCTAGGTGACGCTGAGTCAACCCTTAACCTCTCCAAATGTATCGAACCGTCGGGGGAAAGTAGCCCTACCCAACTAATCCTATCTCCTGGTTCTAACTTTCTCAGTAGTCGGTTCACTGGTCCTCCTTCAGAGAATGCGACGAGTTCGAATGACTGCCCTGCGGAAAAAACAGAAATGTTGGCATGACCTCCTCGTTTCTCTCTCGGCATGCAAGTTACACAGCCAGAATGAATAGATTCGATGTGGTCATCGCTAATCTGATTCGAACGGTGGATGCCAAACGATTGGCATGTCTCAACATCTTTTCTTGACTGTAGCCAATTGTGCGCTCTTTCGACATCAGACGAGCAAGAACCACGAATTCCATACAGAACCGGGCAAGGGGTCCTAGGTGCAATCAGGCCCTTACCCTTAGTTGGATCTCGGTTGAGGAACGTCCCAGGAAATCTGCCACTCAGTTCAGATACTGATTTTGGAGAAACTATCCTCTCAGAACCAATCAATGACTCTTTTCTCCAAGCAATAAGTTCCCATGACGAGTTCGGTTTGCTCACCCAGGAAATGGCTGCGCATGCGCCCACAACTCCTGAAACTTGATCTGCTCGTATCAATGTCATTTCGTTTTTCTCGGCTTCTATGAGCATATGTTCTGGGTCCACATTTCGCCTAACTGCATCCCAGTACCAATTCTCTGGGACTTTTCCAAATGAAATAGCAAGGCAAGGAGAAACCGGTATTTTTGATGGTGGATACGCGTCGATTCTGGACAACAAACTAGTAAACCAACTATTGCAGATTTGCTCCAGCGTAGATTCTGCGTTTTCTGGAATCTCTATAATCGCACCAAGGGCACCGTTCCCTCTTGTTCTCCTACGGGCAAAGGGCCAAAGCCTTACGAGTCTTCTCTCGATGATTGTGCAATCCATTGCTTCTAGGATCTGAGAAAGTAGCTCATCGAAACTAGAAGTAGTGCAACCGACCTCTGGATGATCGGTGTCATCAAGGCCTATACGGCACCTCAATTTTTATCCCCCTTTCCACTAATAATCATATCAATTACTCCAGCAATACCAGATTCGGGGTTGCACTGTATTCCGCGAACGCCGAAAGTCTCTGCTGCGAGAATATCTGATTCACGGTCACCTACCATAACAGATCCTTCCTCACTAGGCCTCTTCTTCCAACTTCGTCCAAACAATATGGATTTTTTCTGTCCGGGAAAGTTATGTGAGTTCTCGATCAACTGTCTACTGGCTTCTAGCATTCCTGGCCTTGGTTTTCTAGCCCAAGCATCCTGATCGGGAGAATACGGGCTGTATAGTATCAAATCGATCTCTGCGTCTTTGTCCTCTTCAAGTAATTGTTTCTGAAGTCTTTCATGAATGCTAGAAAGGACCTCATGCCCCCATAGGCCCCTTCCAATTGGAGACTGGTTAGTAACGACACAGACTCTGAAACCGGATCTTCGAAGAGTTCCGATTGCCTCTCCCGAACCAGGGAGTATTTCCAACTGATTAGGACTATTGACATAACCGCTCCTCCACCTGTTTAGGACTCCATCTCTATCGAGATATGCGATTTTTCCCGACCAGTCCCCAAATCCGGGCAGACTGGATAGTTTCAGCGGCTCATCGAGGGAAGACCCGTGCCTATGGGGCGGCAACATTTGCATCACAGTCCATTATTAGACTTGACCGCCTCTTTAATGATATGATTGATTACTAATTGCATATCTTCTATTCTTTCCATCGACTCAGATTGCACCAGGATAGTCAAGTCTGCAATTTCAGCCAGTTTTCCACCTTTCGTTCCTCGGTAATTTCCAGTTATAGCCACGGTGCTGCAACCATTCTGTTTTGAGTATTGAATCCCGTTAATCACATTTGCAGAATTTCCAGAACCGCTGAAGCCCACCACCACATCACCGGGAGATGCAAAGGTAGAAAGTTGCCCGACGAAAACGTTCTCAAAATCCGTATCATTGGCCCATGCGGTCAGTGAGGGAGAATTGTCAACATGTGAAATAGTTTTCAAAGACAGTTCCTTTGACCAATCTCCAGCACTATGAGATGGGGTGCCGGCACTGCCCCCATTACCAATGAAGTGAACAGTTGAGCCTTGCTCCCTTGCTCTCTCTACAATTTTCCACAATTTCTCCATACTGGAAATAGGTAGATTAGCCAATGTCTCCGAAAGGGATTTTGCGTATGACTCGGCGAAATCTGTGAAGTCGAAACCCATGTTCTCGCCTGCCCGAGTGGGGGCATCATATTTACGGGTTGATGAAAGCAATGGGAACATGCAGGACCCGGTGTCATCGTTCGTTGGTTCGCTGGCGGCATTCTTGGGAGCGTCCGATGTGGCGATGCAACTGATTATTGGTTCAATTGGCCTTATTCTTATGTCGATCTCATTCCATGGTAATTCTGACAAGCATTCTAGGTCCTTTGCAATCGCTGCTTGGCCACTCATCGGGCTATTCTTCTACCTATATTGTGGATATTTCGTAGAGATTTCTGATCCAGTTCTGGTTCTGATGACTGCGGGTGCTCTTCCAGCGGGAATTGCCATCTCATTCTGGGAGTGGAAAGCCGACGACACAATAGAGGAGACTATGGTGTGGATGAGGGGTTTTGTTGTATGGTCCATGGTCCCATACTACCTTGTTTTTGGTGTTCCACATCTGAACATGGCATTCGTTCAATTGACGGCAATTAGTGCTGAAATGATGTTAGATTTTACAGGAATTGGCGGTTATGAGATAGGGCCAATGATGATAGAGAGGCATGGGAAATCGGCAATTCCTGTATCAGAATGGGAAGGAAACAGATTCCTCCTCAGCGAACCGCTCGGTGAAGGAGGTTTCTACGCACCGATGATTAACGATGAGGGTGAGACAGTTGTGGCGTTCATTCTTGCCTGCTCTGCATTGCAATCTATGGCGGTTTTCATAGGGGCGATTGTCGCACTAAATTCGGTCCATTGGAAGAGGAGGGCAAGAGCACTATTTATCGCAATTCCAACTATTCACATTCTCAATGTTTTCAGAAATGCCGGAATTGTATGGCTCACGGATACATATCCAGATTGGAGCCTGTCGGGGATGGGAATTTTTGATTTTGCCCATAGCTATGCAGCCAAGGTAGCAAGCCTATTCGCAATGTTCCTAATGGCGATAGCTCTGTTCGACCTTCTGCCTGAACTGCACCGTCACATCATGAAGATTCTAAGGCCTCTAAATTTCAGAGATAAGACAAAGAAAGTCTCAGACAATGCGTGAACGAATCCTGTCGAAGAGTTTCCCTGAGAGAGGCATATCGTGCTCCCATGCGAACTCCTTCATCACTCTGATAGCCTCCTTTTCTAACTCTGAATCCCCGACAAAGTCGGTGAGTTCTATTTTGTCATTCCTAGTGTTTGCCTTGAATGCCGCTATAGGCTCCTCTTTGTGAAAAACGAGATACGCGGAGCCGAAGCCAAATCTCTCCCTGAGTAAGCTTCCAAAATAGTGAATAAGTGGATCGGAAGGAGGGATGACCAGGTCCCTAGTGCGGCTGATCTTGCCCGTTTCCTCCAGCATATCCAACCTCCCCCAGCATATGTCTTGCAAATCGTCTACCAGGAACCCCTTGATCAGAGTCCCATCGTCCTCGAAATCGTGCATGACATCACTAATCTCCTCAGGTGTGAATGAGGCACCAGCAAGCCTCTCGACCTGCTTCAGTGTGATTACCGGGTAGTCTTCAACGAGGGTTCTGAGATAGTCTCTCTTGGTCTCCCATAAGTCTACTTTCTGTAGTGGCTCTACGGTCCTGAAGCCCCCTCTGTAATCTTGTATAAGATGCCCACTTCGTACGAGGGGGGAGACTATTTTCCTGAACTCAGACCTAGACATGGCATTTCTCTCCATGTACAGGTCTGGGTCATTTGTGTCCCTGAAGAACTGAAGTATCTCTTCGTCCTCAGATTCAGTTGGCACGTTTCGAATCGAGAGCAGTCTTTGGAAGTGTGGATAACGGGCCCAAACTAGGTGCCCTCGGAGATTCGAACCCTGATGCAACTGATGTGCTGCAACCATTGAGTCTAGATTTACCCTAAACATCTCGCACCTCCCCCTTAGTGAGAAATCGTCCCTGAGTTCAGTCGAGTTCTCTAGGGCTAGGGTCTCGTTTTCCCATCTGCTATTCTGGTGTATAGAGTGGTGGAAGAATAGCAATCTGTTGATTTCCTTCCTGTTTCGGGGTTCGACGACGCCCCCTCTGATGTATCTCTCCCCATCCCCCATAGAGGAGAAGCCCAAATCTGACAGAATTTGCTGGATGTTTTCATCGCAATCGTGAACTGGCACACCATTGAATGCGTGAAGCACGGAGACGTCGATCAGTCTGTCCCTGTAGTTCTCTAGTAACTCTGCGAAAGTCTCCTTGAAATCGTCGAGGTAGGAGTGAGGGATATTGATGTCCTTGATCTCTAGGTAATCATTCACCACGAACATTAGAACTCGGCCGATTGGATCAACTCCCTTGAAAACTGGATAGTACCAACCCTGCTTGAGGAGAAGTCGGACTTCCTGGATGAATCGACTACTGAATGGGTCTGATTGGGCAAGGATTCGCATCTTCCTGTCCTCTTGTATGGGTGAAAGCAGCCTTTCTGCATCCTCATGCGAGGAGTAGTAGTCAGTCGGATCTGGCTGCAGAGCAACTACCCTGGCAATTGATCCCCTTCTCTCTAGTTCTCTGAGGGTATCGGCCAGCTCCTCTACTGGTCTTGAGACAAACAACCTGAGAGTGTGCAAACGCACCGGTCCTATTCGCGCAATCAGTTCGGTAAGTGCTTTATCGAAAGGAAGTGGCTTTACCCTTCCATGGAGCCTCTTGAATATGGCCATTGACCTCTTCCTGTTGGGGACATCCACGAATTGCTTAGCGACTACGAGTTGTCTTTCCATGTTTGAGAGAGCTGATTTGAGGCTTCTCTGAATGTGCGCATTTTCCTTGCCTTTGGGGTAATCAGAGAATAGGTCGTTTCTTGATATACCCTCGTCAGGGATTTTCTCAATCAACTCCTCTTCTAGGGTCCCGAACCACGGTTCTCCCCTGAGTCCCATGAACATCGGAAGTTTCTCCCTTAGAGTGTAACCAACCCTATTGTGAAGAAGCCTACCGTTGTAGATGTCTGAATCGTGCTTGATGTCCTTCCAATCACGGAATCGATATTTCTCAACTCTGTGAAGCAACTCCTCCCTCCTCTGAACGAAAGTTTGGTTTCTGATTGCATCCGCAGGCTCTTCGAATTGGGTGAAAGACTTGTTGAGTATTAATGTCTGAAGGGACCTATAGTCAATAACGTTGAATTCCCCTCCAGTGATTCTGTATTCATCTATCCTCAGAATAAACTCGCCTTCATCTGTTTGAGTGAAGAATCCGATTGAGACTAGGTTTCGCATCTCAAGCTCTTGGAGCACAGCCTCCACCTGGGCAGTTGGGAATGGCAGGCGTTCACTGAGTGATTCGATTGTCTGAGGACCTTCCGATCCCAACATGTCAAGCAGCTTAAGCCTAAGACAGTCGAGTGGGTCGGAGAGGTGCTTTTCCTTCCAGTTAGAGGGTTCTCCCCCGACAAACCCTTCGCCAATCTTGTAACTTAGTCCTCCTGTGTACAATTCTCTCAGATCGTCTAATTCGGCCGCTCCAGCAACAGCAAGACAGCCCAATGTTCCATGGACTTCGGTCATTCTCATAGAGAACCACTTGTCGTCGATCTTCTCGAGGCCAGTGTCGCGAACCTTCGTGATTAGGCCCCTCTCTGCCAGCTCGTGCACCCATGAACGTAGAGTTTCGAATTCTATTTCCTTGAGCTTGTCACTGTACAATGGGTGAGTCAGTTGCCTCTCCAGACCTCCACCCATGTCCATTAGTCTGAGTAGCTCGTTGGCATTCGTTGGTACAGAAACCTTGGATTGATAGTACTCGGAGAGTTTTTCTCTATCTAGATCTGTGGCTAGAGAGCGCGCCCCTAAGAGCCTCCTCAGTATCTCCGGATCGACGTCCTTGATCAGATAGGCCCTGGTTCTCAAAGAAAGGAGGTCTTCGAAAGAAGACATGAAGAGAGTCAGTCCCAATGGAGATGGAATCTTTACCCTCCTATGGACGATTCTTACGTCCTCGCTACCCATTCTTTGCATGAATAGTCTGAGTTGTTCCATCTCCAGATCTGTGGTTAGAATTTCACTCATCGCCTCTCTGACAATTACTGAGTCGTCCATGGTGCGATGCCTGTTCATGATCTGCTCAGCTTTGAGTTGGAATTGTTTAGGGCTTACCTCTTCGGCCCCTATTCTCCTGGGGTTTAACATACTCCTTGATGAGACCTCTCTAAACCTCTTAGCAAATAGTTGAGAGTCTATGAGATATTTGTTAAGAATTTCCTCGCTGCCGCTTCCACGGAAGACTTCTGGTATGGAAGAAATCTCCACCTCATGGCTTAATTTTGCCATGAACCCATTTTCATCGAAAGACAGTTCGTGAACGATTATCTCGTCCCTAGCAGCCATTCCTGCGAATAGGTAGCCAAGTGCAAGATTGAATGCTCGCCCTCGGCATGTTGTCACTACGTAGGTAGGAAGGGGAGCTTCGACCTGTTCGACAAGAATTCTGTCTTTTGATGGGACTTGGAATGTTGTAGCTGAGTGCTCGTCCAGAAATTGTGAAAGGGCGTTGGCCACGGGTTTGTTTAGTCCTAAGACATCAATCAGGAATGGAGTTATCGAGCTACCTCTTCGATATTGAACGGAGAGGATGCTTAGTAGTTCTAAGACCTCGTTGCTTAGTTCGCTAGTCCTGCTCATGGCCTCTCCAGTCCATGAGGGAATTGTGGGTCTGAATCCTGTGGCAGGAGTTACATTTACCCTTGTCCCTATTACGCTAGAAACCCTGTAGGTAGAACCTCCTAGGAGAAAGACGTCCCCGTTTCTCAGGCTGGATACGAAAGACGACGAAAGCTGACCAACAAGAGTACCGTCAGAAGTGAAAACCAGATAATTGTTGTCAGGGGAAATAGTTCCGATGTTAGTATAATATATCATCTGGGCGTAACCCCTCTTGCCGAAGCGATTCTCCTCCCAGTCGACCCATATTCTCCTTTCCTCTTCGAGGAGATCTAGAACCTCGATGTAGTCATCGTATGGAAGATTCCGATATGGCCAGGATGCTTGAACCAATTCATAGGCCTCGTCTATGTCCCATTCTCTTATTATCGTTAGTCCGATTAGGAACTGAGCCAAGACGTCGAGGCAATTCTGAGGGAACTTTAGCAAGTCCATGTTTCCGGAGAGAATGCCATTCTGTAGTGCAACGATCTCAAGCAAGTCATGTGAAGAGGTGGGGAGGAACCTAGCCCTAGGGAGGCCACCGACTTGGTGCCCTGCTCTTCCGATTCTCTGCAGAGCCGTGGCAATTGACCCGGGAGACCCGACTTGTATGACTAGGTCTACAGATCCAATGTCGATGCCCATCTCTAGGCTGGATGATGAGACAACGCACCTCAACCTCCCTTCCTTTAGTCTCTGCTCTACGTCCAGGCGTATCGATTTGTCCATCGACCCGTGATGCCCCTCCACCCCTTCCAAACCGGCGACTTTGAGACGTTGAACGAATGTCTCGGTCATGTTCCTCGTATTAACGAAAACAAGTGTCGTGGTATGGGATTCCACTAATTCTTTGATTCGATCGATATTGTGATCTAGAATCTCCTTAACCGGGATAGAAGTGAATCTGGGGGTTGGTAAGATAATGTCTAGATCTAGCTTCCTTGATCCAGAAATCTTTGCAACCGATACCGTTTGGTGATTTTCCCCATCCTCCCTTGAATCGCTGGCTACGAGAAACTCTGCCACCTCGTTGAGTGGTTCCATGGTTGCACTGATGCCGATTCTTTGAACGTCAGAGTCTACAACCGAGTCCATTAGTGCTAGGCTCAACGACAGATGGGTTCCTCTTTTTGTTGGCACTAGGGAGTGCATCTCATCAACAATCAGCCATTTTAAGTCGTTCAATAGTGGTCGAAATCTCTTCGAGGCCAGTGCTAGGCCAAGAGATTCTGGAGTTGTGATGAGGATGTGAGGGGGTTTCCTGAGCATCCTCTCACGCTCTTTCTGAGGCGTATCTCCGGTTCTGAGTCCCACTTTGATATCCTGGGCCCTCCCAGGTAGGAATCGCTCCTTAATCTCAGTTAGAGGTCCTATGAGATTCTTCTGAATGTCGTTTGCCAGAGCCTTGATTGGAGAGATGTATATGCAATGAACAGTATCAGACAGAGTGCCCGAGAGAGACTTGCGAACTAGGTCGTCTATTATTGAAAGGAATGCAGTTAGGGTTTTTCCGGAACCCGTAGGTGAACAAAGAAGCAGATGCTCTCCTGCAAGAATTTGTGGGATTGCCACTTTCTGGGGTTCAGTGAAATCGGGGAATTTTTCCGTGAACCAATTTCTCACGGGCGCTGAAAGGTTGGACAGTATGTCCTCGGAATCTGAAATCTCAGAGACATACTTTATTTCAGGCATTTTTTCCTAACCACCTTGCGGCTCAGGCTATCGATTGGATAAATGAATGCTTCTCTATTTCCGGGGTATTTCTTAGAAAATTGACGGTTAATCCACAATGGTGCCACAATAACAACAACTGCGCTGGAGACTAGGATGGCTTGAAAACCACGATTGGTTGTCGT
>CAZPNT010000030.1:0-10515 GCA_964588055.1 uncultured Candidatus Poseidoniales archaeon
GAAAGCAGCTCTAGTCTTACCTCTCTGTCTGCTGTGATGAGAGTACTTAGCAGGCAGAGAGAAATCGGCTTCGCCGTATCTCTCGACGAACCATCCGTGCTCCTCGAACAGTGGCTCTATGTGAGTCGCCTCGGCGCTGTGCATCAGGTGCGAGGATACTCGAGCAGCTAGGATGGCATCGAGGAAAGGGCGATCGGCCTTGGGAGACTGCCTCCCCCAAGGGGGGTTGCTAATTACGACATCAAATGAGTCTAGTTCGAAAGGGGCTGCCCCTATACTGACATGGATCATTTCGACAGAGTCGGAAAAGCCCATATTTTCAGCATTATACTGTGCCGTATCGCATGCCGTTTGATCGGCTTCGACCAGAGTGGCCCAGCCGGCCCCTAGTGCCAATGCACCGAGACCGAGAACACCATTACCTGCTCCCAAATCGGCTACTCTGCACCCATTATGGAGATCGCCGAAGGTGGAAATGTCGGTCAACCAGCGTGCGGCTAGGTCACCATCGATAGCGTACTGCTCGAGTTCGACGGATGGGGATTGAAGTTGCTCAAGCCCGGACAGTAACATCGCAAGTCTCCTGACTCTCATGCTTGCCGAAAGTCCACCCAGCCTAAGAACCAATTCAGAGTGTAGAACTCTCTGGATTCTCTGATAGTTCAAGTACTCTCGATTCCTATACTATATCGAGCCCGATGTCCGATATGCTTTCCTATGGCCTTCTAATCATCGTTATCTTTCTTACAATGCTATTTTTCTATGCACTTTCTCTGCTGAAATCAATCCAGCAGGAATCCAACATTATTCGAGAAAAGGCAGTGCTCATACATACCCAGGGAGAATTCCAAGAGAGGGCCATGGGAAGATTGGAAAACAAAGAAGTCGATCCAAATGCCATTACAGCAGGGATTGCGGGTAGTGGCGAGATACTGAAGGGTGCAGTTTTGAATTCACTAAAAGAGATAAATTTCTCAAGAGATATCGAAGGAATCCGTAACTCTGCAAAACAAATAGGGGAAGAAGTTGCTGACATAAACAAGATTTTTCTCGATAAACAGGAGGCTGCTGGTTGGGCCGAAATAGAGCTTGAAGCCAGATTAAAGGATACCTTCAGGAATGTTCACATTCGAAAAAAGGTAGCTAAGTTGGGAGGAGTACAGCCTGATGCTCATTTGATGCTTACTGGAGGGAAGATACTCTGTATTGATTCAAAATTTCCTGCAAAATCATTCAAGGCCACCATCCCGATTTCGAAAGGAGGTGCAGGAGAAGAAGATGGTAGAAGCAGAGTCAGATCACGTAAGGATTTCATTGATGCAATCACTAGTCATTTTGCCAAGGTTGAGAAGGATTACGTCCGACCGGATTTGGGTACGACGGAGGTCGCATACCTGTATGTTGCATCTGAGAGAATCTATCACCATATGGTGAACCCTGCCAATACAGAAGAATGTGAAATTGTTCGAGATGCAGCGAATAGAGGCGTGATTCTATGCTCTCCTTCAACTCTAATCGCGAACATGCATCTAGTAAGAGTCGCGGAACGTGCCATGGGGATTGCTGGAGATAGTGATAAAATTCTCAGAGGTCATGATAAAATGCGTCGTGCAATCGCGGAACTAGTGAATTCTTGGAATACAATGAGTACGCATATCAACAACGCACAAAACAACCGTGCAGTGGTCCAGAGTCTCCTGGAAGAAGTCGAACGTTCTATGGAGAATTTAGAGAGTCTTGACTTAGGTGGGGATGAAGACTGAGGACCTATCCGGGAATCCATGATAGACTGGGGCTCCAACGAGTTTCATCCTGTTGTAGATTTGCCTGACAATTACACTGTCTTGGATCTGAGTCTAGGAGTATGGAGTCATCCTGGGACTGAATTCAGCATCGGCAAGTACGATGAGTCAAGACCAAATATGTACAATACCGAGTTATTCGGTGGAGAAAGGAACGTTCACATGGGAATCGACATCGGAGGGCCTGTGGGAACCCCATGCATGGCATTCATGGATGGAGAGGTTTCGCATTTCGGGTACAATCCTGCAGCCGGAGACTACGGGAACGTGATCATCACAAAACACGAGATTAGCGGAGTCCCAATATGGGCCTTGTACGGACATCTCAATCCAGCCTCGATAGAAGGTAAGAAGGTTGGAAAAAGAGTCTTGGCCGGAGAGGTTGTTGCATGGTTCGGATCATTCGAGGAGAACGGTGGCTGGGAACCTCATCTGCACTTCCAGTTGTCCCTAGTCGAACCCGAGACCCACGATTTGCCCGGAGTCGTTGCTCCCGAGGACCGAGTGCAGGCGCTCAGAGACTATCCAGACCCAAGACTAGTATTGGGGCCAATTTACTGAATTGTGGACAAATGTGACTTCAAAGACTCTATTGCGGGCATATCCGAAGGGTCCTCTTCAGTGAGGATTGCGAGTCCGATTGAAACCCAGTCTGTAACATGGGCCGCGTACAGCAGCCTTTCCAGTAGGGTACTTCCTTCACAATCTATGACCCATGTTGGATTTGCTTCGATCTCTTCTAACATCCACTCTATCCTTGCATTCGTTCTCGGATGCAGGTCCTCGCAGGAGAAAATCAGAAGTGCCCGATTATGATTTGATTTGCTAGTCCAAGCGACTATCTCGTTATGGTTCATCTCGGGAACATCGGTGACACCTGCAAACTTAGCAGAGTTTTCGTTCAACTGACACGAGAAACGGTATGCAGCCGCTCGTAGGCAAGTTGGGGAGATTATCCCGATCTCTCTTCCCAACAGTGATCTAGAGAGCGTGGCTGCCATACCTGAGTTTGTTGAAAGGTCGGAGTCTGAAGACACCTTTGACAGTCTCCCAAGCATCTCTGATATCTCTTCTGAACTGGGTTGAGGAAGAATTCCCAGCCCCCAGCACGCGGAAAGTTGGGTTCCGAAGATGTGCCCAAAGGCAGAACGAGGCATTTGTCCGCCCGGTACATTGAGACATACCGAACCTTCTGATTGTGAGAGAATGTCCTCCATCTCCCCTCCAGAGCAAATTCCCACAACGGTTCCACCAGCGGAAATCGCCTCCTTTACACCATCTAGGGTCTCCTCGGTATTGCCCGAGTATGAAGTCGCGATTACCAACCACTCAGGACCCCACCAACTGGGCAATCCGTAGTCGGTCCAAACCACAAACGGAAGGCCCCCGGAGTCATCTGAAAGGGCCTTCAAGAACAATCCACCTGCTCCTGAGCCACCCATCCCGAGACATAGTACTCCATTCCAGTCCGTGTCTTCTTCCATGCCTAATTCAGTGGACAAAGCAACTCTTAGATCCTCGACGAAAACCCTAGTGAATCCTGCCATGTCTCTTAGGTCATATTCCGACATTAGTGTCACGAAATCGGGCTCGCTCATTTTCCCTCACCTTTGCCAGAAACTGGCAGTGCCAGCCACTCCCCATCTATGAAGCCGATGCGCAACTCGTCCGAAATCCCATCATCGTCATAGGGAAGTGCTACCGTCGACACCTTGTAGTCGGAAGGATCCATGAATTCGGCACCGGAAGTGTCCCTGTTCAGGATCTGGACGACGCTTTGCTCGGAAACGGAGCAAACCACATTGGATGATTCCATGTCCCTCCATGTGGCCCCTGTCCTCTCAAACCTGTCCAATCTCCTCAGAATTGGCCCCTCCTTCTGCCAACTGTCAACTATCCATAGGGCCTTCCTGAGACGAACCACGTCCCCCACGGAATATGCTGGCTTTCTGTAGCTTAGAGTCAGCCTGGTTACTTCCACTCCGTCATTGACCCCGACTACAGTTGAGCTCTCCTTCACCGAACCGCCAAAGGATTTGGTGAGCCTCCTGCCCCAATTTCTAGCAAGGCTCTTGGACCCAAGTTGTAGGTCCCATCCACCTGGGACGGGGCCTTCCTTTGATACGAAGAACATCGGATTTGGCTCCATTGAGCCCAGCAAATCGTCCAATGTGGAGCGTATCTCTGACAATTCAGCTTCGTCTAGTTTTCTTCCTGCCGACCTTAGTTGAACCGTGGCCTCGAAGTAGTCGCCGTCCTTCCTAGTGCAGGGAGTGCAAACCGCATTGCTAGTCTGTAGCAAAGGAGTGTGGGAGTCTTGGAATTCGTAACCGTCTATCGAACCGGAGACATCCACATGCAGCCTGTTTGTTCTCTGGTCTATTTCTTGGACTGAGAATGAGACCTCGACGTTCTTCGCTCTCTCCTCCAGAGTCAGATTCTCTCTGATTCTTAGGTCAGCCACTCCCTGTTTGTCCATTGAAGACCACCCCCCTCTTATCTCGAAAGAGTCGCACTTTGCGCATCTCCTCTGCTGTATTGTCTCGGGCATCTTTGAGAGAGTAGTGCGCATCCGGAGGCAATCCTCGCAGAGCCTATCGGAGGAAAGCGGAGGCTCTGCCCCACATGTGATGCAGAATGACCCGCCAGGCATGCTATCCCCGGTTGTCCGCTCAACCCCCTCGTTAGAAGGCTTCCTAACCAGTTTGTAGCTATTCCTCGGAATCAGCTGTTTGTTTTCCCTGGATCGCTATTTTCAGTTCTATGAGTGAGGAAATTCTTCTAAACGAATAGAATCCGAGCATGGTGGCAAGTATCGCATAGGTAACAAATGCTTCAATCTCCCCAGTCAAGCCATCACTTCCTTGTCGATATCCCTATTCATCTCCTCTAATTCCCTTCTCAATGAGTAAATTGAGTAGTTCAGCAATACTAGTCCTATGAACAGAATGAGAAAGGAAATGGCTCCGAAACCCATCACTTGCTTCATTTCCAATTCTACTCCGGTCCCCTCTGAATCTCTCAGAATTACCCCTGGATGCCGATTCCTCCATAGAGTGGTGGCAGCACCTGTGATGGGGACAAGGATGAAGCCGAACAGACCAACTGCGGCTAGGGTATCCCGAGTTTCCTCTCCATCCGGCTGGCTTCTCATAGACATCACGAGGAAAAGTGCCACTGAAGTAAGGAGGGCGTAAGAGTTCAGCCTCACATCCCCCCAGTCCCATGGAACCCCCCATTCGACTGACCCCCATATCGGACCTGAAATTATGACGCCGAGTCCGAAGAGAAGGCCCAGTTGTGAGCCAATGACTACCATTATCCAACCGCTCTCGGATCTCCTAACATACCAAGAAATGGCTCCTACGAAGAGAAGGCAGAACGATAGGAAAGACGTCCAAGCGAATGGAACATGCCAGTATAGAATGCGATATGCCTCGGGTGCATTCCAATTTTCTGAATTCACCAATGGGGCATAGAAGAAGCCAAGAAGTGCAGTAATAGCGACACATACCAGTCCGAAAATCGTGATCGGGATTGCCAGAGTGCTGCAATTCCTCATGGACCTCGGATTTGTACATCAGTCATGAATGCTCGTGGTCAGTAATCTGGAATCAACACTGCAGCCAACCAAACCAGAGCTGAGATCAGGCTCGCAACTATGCATGTAACTAGTGGGTCGTGAATAGAAAGACCCCATGTCATTCCCTGATCGAGGATCGAGGAAAGGGCATCGGTTAGCTCTAGGAACGGCCAGACCAATACTACCAGGATTAGGGGCGAAGGAGCGGCGGAAGACCTAGAGAGGTCCGCAACCAACAGGTGGAGGGCTGTTGCGGCTATCGCCAGATCCATCAGGGCTAGAGCGGGGATCCACAACCACAAAACCACATCTTCGGATTCTCCACCGTTGAAAGTACCTGACAGGACCATCCATGACAAGTAGGTAATTGGGATTGGGAGAAGAAGTGAGGCCCCAGTGATCGATAGCGCTGGTCGGGCCATGGGCCCCACTACTGCATTCCACCATCGCCCGCAGTCTGATTCAGAGAGTCGATGCACCAGAGCTGGAGAGGCAACTGCAGCGATGAATGCAGGAGCGAGTATCAATGCAGCGTGCAGGCGACTGTCTTGGAGTTCGAAATCCTGTCCCGCCAGCAACGCATATGACAGAAGAATTGCTACTATAGCCGGAGTGGCCCTTCCAACGGTTTCTATCGGGTTTCGGAACTCCATTCTCATTGACCACCGTACTAGGGATGAAATTGGTGTTTGGTTGCCTTTTTCTCCGGGCTGAGGCAAATGAGAGTGTTCTCCGGAAGATTCGCCTGGAATTTCTTCAATTGACCCTTCATGGATGGTTAGAACTCTATCTGCACATGAGGAAATGTCTTTGTCGTGAGTTGCCATCAGTATTGCGTGATTCCTAGAAGATAGGGTCCGTATCCAACGTATCAGCGTGTCCTTGGCAGAGTCATCTAAGCCCTCGGAAGGTTCGTCAAGAAGAACGACCCTGGGAGAGTTGCTGAGGGCGGCTGGTGCCAATCCGCTCAGAATAGCGACTCTTCTCTTCAGTCCTCCAGAAAGATGGGCAAATCTATCATTGGCTCTATGTTCCAAGCCCCAGAGAGTCAAGAGTTCTGTTATCTGACTCTTATCGTGACGGATTCCGGCTACTGAAAGGGAAACGGAAATCCTCTCGGAGACGGTCTCATCACCGCTAATCCCTCCTTTCTGCAGTGTCAAACCCATTGGCGGTGGTTGATTGCGTCGTCCTTGTGAGTCCCGGACAACTACCTGGTCTCCATTTTCGACCCATATTACCTCTCCAGATCGGAGTGGTAGAATCCCTGCGAATGCCTCTATGAGAGTGGTCTTCCCTGACCCATTCTCCCCGATGATTGCGACGACTTCCCCCTCAGAAAGAGATGCTGAGACTCCATTCAGCACCTTTTGTGCCCCACGATGGACAACAATCTCCATGGCATGGGCCAATTCAGGCGAGGTCATATTGGGTCGAGGGGGGCCACTCATATTGATTGTTCCACAACTACGAATCCCTCTTTAGAGCGGTCATCTGGGAAGAGTCGATGACAAGGGACATTGACTTTACTTGGAGTCAAATCGAGGGAGCTGACTTTGCTTGGATATTGGTTCTGCTCGTGGTGGCCGTTATACCACTCGCAAATGCAGCTAGGAATAGGGATAGCATTGCCCTCGGAATGGTGCTTTCCCTACTTCTGGTACATTTTGTACAATTCTTTCTATCCTCATTCCACAGTAGGCTGGAGTTCTATCCAATTGACATATTCAGCATCATTCCAGGTTTGGCAGGTGAGCCATGGCAGGGACACAGGATGGTTACCTCCGCTTGGTTACATGCTGACTTCATTCATGTCCTGGGAAACGTACTCGTAATCGCAATGGCCGGCGTACCCCTAGAACAGAGGCTTGGATCTAGGAGATGGATTATAATCTACTTCATTGGTTTCATAGGGGGGAATATAGCTTGGATTTTGTCACATCCTAACTCCTTCGTCCCTGCAATTGGAGCGAGTGGTGCGGCATTCGGACTACTGGGGGCATACATGGCCTGCTGGCCAGAAGACAAAATTGATTTTCCACTACTTTTCGTTATCAAAGCCTGGCCTGTATGGTTGATTGCATTCGTACGACTAGGGTTTGAAATCTTCCAGATGTACTCAATCCAAAGCGGAACAGCAGGGGAGACAAATATTGCCCACATGGCTCACATTGGTGGTTTCTTCCTAGCATACTCACTAGCTAGGCCGATAGCAAGGGGTGCGCCTAGTCCGATTGGAGCATCGGAATTCGACATGGTCGGGATCTCGGTTTCCGATCAGATTAGGGTACAAGCTACTGCAAGAATGGGCGACTTGGGATATGACCCTTGGGAGGCAGCTGGAAAACCACTGGAAGGGAGAGCCAGGAGGATTCTGGTGAAATTGAGAGAAGAGGGTGACGAGTTGGAGACTAGGAAGGCTTGGTTGGAGGAGCTGGCCGAGAACACGATTTGTCCCATTTGTGAGGGAGAAGTTGTAGCGATTGACGAAAGAGGAAACTCAAGATTGAGTTGTGTACTGTCCGCTAGCCACATAAGGTGGCCATAAGTGATAATCCGACGGACACTGACCGGTTGGGATTATACAGGTCTTGAGTGTGGCTCTCTACGAGAGCCATGGAAAGGAGCAGTAGCAAGTTATCCCCATTAGTAGTGGCGATATTGGTTTTCTTGCTAGACGTACCAATCGGTTCGGCCCATGTTCCTGATTCTGAAGAAATAACCTTAGACACCTCAATTGGCGAGATTTCGCCAATCATTCCGCCTTTGATTTGCGGTGAAAAGATGTGCAATAAGGACTGGTTTCTCGAACACACCCCGATTGACTCCAGCCCCCCATCGATGGAGTTTGGATGGTGGAATGACTTCTGGTCGGACTCCGACTCCAATGGTTTCGACGACAGGCTACAGTTGATTGTAGCAGATGAAAGAGAGTCTGTTTCAGTGACTTCAATCATTGGCAGCGACGGTAGGCCAACGGTGGCAATCATTGTCCACTACGCCTGGCACCCCGGTCCTTCAGATATTGACTCACTAAAGATGGCGTTAGAAGGTCATGGATGGGACCCAGAGGGTTCGTGGTTCATGGTGATGGATCATCTCGATGCGATCGTCCTAGATCACGTCCCCGTAATTTCACTAATTGACATCTGGCAATTGAATGGGGTGGTTCTGGTAGAAGAACAAAGTGTAATCGTCCCCTATCTTGACAAGGCTACCAAGGGGTCCAAAGTAAGAACTTCGGGAGTTTACGATGAGACTCTGAGGGGACTTGGGTACCATGGCTCTGGCAAGGTGATTGCGATTCTGGATACAGGCGTAGACAATGAGCACTTCTCGCTCGATGACTTCTCGGACAATAACAAGGACAACACGAACGACCCTGATGACATCGAGGACCCCAAGTGGGTAGGTGGGTGCGATTCAACTGGAGTTGGACAGTCAGGTTGCAATGACGAGGATCCCGATGATGGAGACGGGCACGGTACGCATGTGGCTGGGATCGCACTAGGAACTGGGGATTCTAGTCGTGTGAATCAAGGATACTCCCCCGGATCTTATCTGGTTGACGTCAAGGTAATGGAAGACTATGGAGGGGGCAATTCGCAATCAATCCTAGCTGGTCTTCAGTGGGTAATCAACAACAGAGACACCGATTGGGGAAACAATGCATCTAGCAGAGGGATAGATGTAGTGTCAATGTCATTCGGTAGAGCGAGCTCAGCGGTAGGGGACAGTAATGAAGATGGGACCTCTGCAGAGGCGAATCTTGTCAACCAGGCTTCAGAGAATGGCCTGGTCTGTATTGCAGCGATTGGCAACGATGGGGCTAACAACGTTAACTCCGTTGGTGCGGCTGACACATCCATCACAGTAGGCTGGCTAGATGACAAAAACACCATCGATCGTGATGATGACTCAATAAGTTCGAACTCCAACTACGGGCCAAGAACGGATGACGGGGATGGCGACTCATGGGACGAGATGAAGCCCTGGGTCGTAGCTCCTGGTTCAAATATCAATTCTGCACAGCACGCAGAGTCCTCGGGAATAATTCCCGGTTCGGAGGTCAACAGGGCCAGTGACGACTACACGCAGCTATCAGGTTCCAGCATGTCAACCCCAGCTGTAGCAGGAATGGTGGCAATAATGCTAGAAATCGGAGATATGCGAAAGATGCCATTCATGGATGAAGAAGAGCCCGGTATTGAGAGGTACGAGGCCATCAGGAGTTTCTTGGCTAGTGGTTCTGAATTTAGGAGCGAGTGGTCAATTGACGATACCTTCCAGGATAACGGTTGGAACACGAGATACGGATTCGGAATAATAGATGGGGGGAAAGTAGCCAGTGAAATGTTCGACATCGGCGGTGGTGGTGGCGGTGGCGGGGGCAACGAGACCTCTGGACCAGGAGCCAACCAGGAGGGTAAATGGGTCGAGATAGAGAGTCCTGCGGAGTTCTCCTGGCTAGTAGAGGGACAGGAGTACAACCTAAGGGGTCACATCAACGAGCATGGAGATGACAATGGCACGATAGAGGAAGTTGTCGTTAGGGTTGAGATGGAATTCAGAGAGTCATCAGATACACCGAAACAAAGGGTAGTCATTACCAACTGGTCAAATCCGACTGGAATAATAAATTGGACTTCACCGTTTCAGGTTCCAGACCTTCCAGAAGACTACACTGATGTGTCAATCACTGGAATGGCCGCAGCAAGAAACGACATAGGCAGGTGGAGCAATACCACCGAGTTTTTCTTCCCGGTTGGAAGAGTTAACATAACTATGGAGGGGCCGAGCGGACAAGACCCACTCGAAGGTTCCGTAGAGGTTCATGGGCAATTCCAATCTATCGGAAACGCAACTATCCAATGGAGGCTCGACAACGAAGAATGGCAAGATGGGCCCGACTATCATGACGGTGAATGGACAGAGGAGGACCTGCAGGGGCTTTGCCACTCGACATCCCAGTTCAAAGGGGATGGAAGTAGCGACCCATGCTACCAAGGTCATGCCTACTGCGTGCACATGTTCAGAGAAGGTGAGTCTTCCAACTCGGGCCTTAGATGCAAAGATGGAGATAACGGATGGACCAGGTGGAGTTTCAATTGGGATACCACCCAGTACAAG
>CAZPNT010000031.1:0-10182 GCA_964588055.1 uncultured Candidatus Poseidoniales archaeon
GAGATAGAGGATGCCTATGAAGACAGGATTTCAAAGTGCAAGATCTGCTCGCCCTCTGAGAAAACCAGTCGAAGAGTCCATGAGTGAACACTCTGGGTTGGGGCCATGACTCTTGACCTAGGACAACTGATGGATAGAAGTGACGAGATATGGGAGTCCTCGATTTTGCCCAGCCTATCCGAATTCATAGGAATCAAGGCACTATCTCCTCTCTTTGAGCCCAACTGGGCCGAGTTGGGTGAGCTAGATGCTACCATAGATCTATTTTGTGAGTGGTTGGACTCCCAAGGAATAGAAGGCATGTCACACGAGACGCACAGGATAGGTGATCTATCACCTGTTCTAATCGTGACAATCGAAGGAACTGGTCCGGGTGAGGTGATATTCTACTCCCACCTTGACAAGCAGCCGTCAAAGCCAGAACTGTGGTCAGAGGGACTCCACCCTCTCAGAGCAGTAAGGAGGGAACCATGGCTATACGGTCGAGGCTCCGTTGACGATGGGTACGGAGGCTATCTTTGTGCCACATCTGTCAGGCTTCTCCAAGAGGTAGGAGCCCCCCACCCCCGTTGCACCATGATCATCGAAACCTGCGAGGAATCAGGGTCATTCGACCTCCCACCATACCTGGAGGCTCTGACAGGGCAACTAGGAAACCCAGACATGGTGGTAGTAATGGATAGCGGGGGGCCTGATTATGACCATGTTTGGATGACCGAGGCCCTTAGAGGCCTAGTCTCTGGGACCTTATCAGTAAAGGTCTCTCACGAGGGAATCCACTCAGGAAACTCTGGGGGTTCAATCCCGTCTTCTTTCAGAATCCAGCGAATTCTACTGGACAGAGTAGAAGACTCCTCCTCCGGCAAAGTATTGATTCCAGAGATGCATGTGGAAATCCCTAAGCAAGTTAGGGAGAAAGCAGCCGCTCTGAAAGAAATAGTGGGTGACAGCATATGGGAGCAGTTCCCAATCGTAGATACGCTCAGGCAGGCCTCCGAAACAACAGAGGACATGATCATAGCCATGAACTGGGAACCCACCCTTTCCATTATCGGAGCAGATGGAATTCCATCGGTTCAGGATGCTGGAAACGTCCTTCGTACAAACACAGATTTGAAACTAAGTTTCAGAATACCTCCGGGGGTCGACTCAGAAATCGCAATAGCTCGCGCAAAGTCGATTCTAGAGGACAGCCCCCCTTATGGGGCAGAAGTCACATTCACCCCAGACTCCTGTGCCGACGGATTCCAAGCACCACCTCTCGAGGGTGTAATCTCCGAAGCAATCCACACAGCTTCGATCGAGCTGACCGGACTGCCCCCGCTGGCCACATGGACAGGTGGGACAATTCCATTCATGGCAATGATGCAGGGGAAATACCCCGAGGCCATGTTTCTATGCACGGGCACATCGGGTCCAGGTAACAATGCCCATGGCCCAGATGAGAAACTGCATATTCCTTCCTCGAAGAGACTTACAGTCGCTCTATCAGCAACAATAGCAGCAATTTCCGAAAACCCCTGATTAGCCCAAACTTACCAATCCTGTTGCCGCCGAGGTTATATCGGGGTCACCTGCGGACTATGGAGGATGATGGGCCAAGACGACTCAGCAGCAGCCGACCCCCAACAGGCAATTCGAGATTTAGAGCAGCAGGCTGCTAAGGACAAGGAGGCACTTGACAAACTTCTCGTCGCTTACCAGGCGCAGGAGGCCGACATCAGTGAGATGAAGGCACAAGTGGAGACTCTGAACCGTGAACTCATAGACAAGGAGACAGAGAAGGAGGGCATCAACAACCTGCTCACAAACCTCCGTACGCAGAAGGATGAGATGGAAGTAGACCTGGCAAAGGCGAATACGAAGATTCCGTTCTTGGAGAGCAAACTAGAGAAGACAGAGGAGATGCTAGAGAGGGAGAAAGCAAGACTCGGCCAGGTACTCACCGTAGCAGAGGAGATAGACGAGTCAAACCAATCAGCTCAATCGGAACTGGCAGCTAGGGATGACTGGTACGTTCAGCACATGCAACTATTCGAAGACCTCAGTGAAGCGATACAGACTCGCCACGATATGATTGACAGGGCTATTTCTACAGCCAAGGATATCCAATCCAAGCAGGAATCTTTCCAGGAGCAGAAAAAGGCAGTCATAGAGGAAATCAAGGAGATGGCAACAGATGAAGAGGCCCCAGAGGCAGATGACGCCGAATCAGAGAACGAGTAGGATCGTCATTCCCCTGTCTTCTTGATGAATCTCGCAGGAATTCCTCCCCAGACCTCACCATCCGGAACCTCAGTCCACTTCGGCAGCACTGCTCTAGATGCGACAACCGATCCCTTCCCAATCTTGCAACCAGGTTGGACCACGCTGCCTCCTCCTATGACCGCCCCGTCTCCGATTCTGACTGGTGCAAGGACGATCTCCCCGCTCTCTACGAGATGCCCATTAATCGTCGCGTCACCCCCAACAACCACCCCATCGCCGATCGTTATCATCGATGCGTCATTTATCCTAATCGAAAGAAGTTGCACCCCACTACCGATATTGGCACCCATCATCCTGTAGTACATCGTTGCTAGGAACGAAGGGATCACAAGACCCAGGAACATCTGGGCCACTCTATGGGAAACCAATGAGAATGCCCACTGTATGGTTATGAATGACCTTAGGGGGTACCTGCCCTCATCTTTCCTCATTCTGAAGATGCCGCCCATCATCCCACAAATTAGGAGTAGAACCACTCCCCATAAGATGTAACCCAGACCAATACTAACACAAATCCCAGCAGCCTCGACGAGCTGCCTCTTTCCATCAGTAATGGCAGTAATCTCTACGAACAAGTAGTAGGAGGGGATTATCGCCAAACCAAAAATTACTCCAAACAGAACTATTACCAAAACACTGAGAACGTTTTGAACCACTCCGAATAATTTCATCCTACTCCTCCTCGGGATATAGGCCGGCTTCAATATCAGCCTGCCTAGCAACCTTCTTCCCTTCCTCCACGTCAATGAACGGGAAAAGCAACAACCCCAAGGTGAGTATCACTAGTAGCACCATTATCCCAAACCTCGTGTCGTAAGCTGCCGAGAAAAAGGCGAAAATGAACGGACCTATCACTGCGGCAGCCTTGCCCATGAAGCCGAAGAAGCCGAAGAACTCGGTGGTTCTAGACTTCGGAACGAGATATGCGAACAGGCTCCTAGCTTGCGCTCCAGCTGAGCCCTGAACGAATCCAACCATGGTACCAAGAAGAATCCATTGTAGGGTCACTCCGAAGTTTAGGGGACCCCAGACGTTGTCTCTTAGGAAATTTGGCCACCAGTCAATCGGACCACCTTCAATTACTGTGATGTGGCTGTCCCCTACCGATGACTCGCCATCCAAAATCCCACCCTTGAACGAGAATGACCACCTGTGATCCTTCATCCCATCCATTTCAGAGGCAAGAAGGGATGCCTCATCAGTCGATATCCTCGTCCTTTCTTTGTCTGAATCAGACCAAACTTCGCCATCCAAGTCCCCTTCAATCATGTAATGCAGGAATGCACTCCTAAACTCCTCGTCACCAGTTCCAGATTTGCTAACCCACCCCTTAACTCCTCTATCATGAAGGGTGGAAAGCACATACTCACCAGATTCGGAATCGTAATCGTATCTGAAGTCGTACCTATCATGATCATCCTCTAGATCAAGCGGTGCGAATCCTGTAGCGATGATTAGAACAGCCATGTAGACACCGATAGAACCTCCAAGAACAGCCTTTGCTCCGTATCTTGCAGCCAATACGCCCCCCACTATCGACATGGGGATCGCAATGATATTAGCCAAAAGAATGAGGACGAAATTCATCATTAACGGGAGTCTCAGATCGTTTTCTGCGAAGGAACTAGCAACACCTCCAACCGTGTGAAGAACATCGTAGAACAGAAGGTAAGATAGCAGGTAGATTACCAGAATTCTGTATTTCTTTACCTCCCTGAACGTACTTCTTACCTCATTGAAACCATCACCAACTGCTTCCATGATTGAACTGTAATTACGCTCCTTTGCGATTTCTGGCTCTGGGGTGTTTCTGAAGAAAGGAAGCCCAAAACCAAGCCACCATAGCGACGTTGTTACGAATGCAAAAGTAAGAGTCCATGGTCCGTACGCATCGGTCATTCCGAATGCTCCAGTACCCAATACAACCAAGTGGACGATCAGAATTAGAGATCCACCAGCAAAGCCGTAAGCATACCCCCAACTCGATACCTTCTCCATCTGGCTTTCTTCAGCGAGATAGGGCATGAATGCGTAGTATATCGTGTTGCCACCAGCCATCCCTATCTGTCCCATTAGGAAGCAGAATGCCAGAAGTCGATAGGCAGAATTCTCGTCCATATGGGGTGCGACACCCATGAATGCGGTGAACACAACTCCAACAATCGTGTATATCCAAACTATCTTCTTCTTTATTCTGATTCTATCGGCAATGGCTCCAAGAATGGGACTAGAAATAGCGACAAAAACCATCGATAGGCCAAGTACTGCCGCGTAGAACGAAGTCCCGGTAACGTTGAATCCCGCGATCTCGGAAGAACCACCTGTTGCTAGATTGAAGTAACTTGTAATTAACGCCCCCCCAAGCACAGTTCCGACGGTCAGTGCGAATGCCTGGTTAGCCCAATCATACCAGTACCAACTCGTCAAGGCCCTGTTGTCATCCTCATTCATCCCGTCAATTTTTCCACCCAATGAAAACGCCATCTAATTACCACCCATATCCAATACGAGAAGACGTTTAGTGTATTCTACCACATCTAGTGTTACATAGTTTCGAAGCGCGTCAATATCAATAGCAGAACATCGAACGGGAATCATGGCCAGTGCATGCGGAATGCTCGGAGACGGCTCCAAGGCCGTCAAGATTCACCATCTAATCAAGGCCCCAGAGAATACTCCAGAGTCAGTGTCCTTTCGTGAGTCTTGGGATGCAAGTAGACCAGTCACCGTTTACAAGACACCCGAGAACCTACCTGACGGAACTCCCTGTACAGCAGCCACGGTGATTCTGAGGTCAAAGGGGTGTGCTTGGTGGTGGAAGTCTGGTTGCACGTTCTGCGGCTACTTCAACGACGTCAGAGATGATGTGACAGCCGAAGAGATGTTTTCGCAGTGGGATTTTGCCAAGGAATCGACGAATCAATTCGAAGGGTGTGGCATGGTAAAGGTCTACACCTCCGGGACATTCTTTGAGGACCGAGAGAACCCTCCTGAGTGGCAGGATGTTGTTCTCAGAGAAACCGCCAAGATGGGCCTACACCTGGTTGTAGAAGCCCAGGCACAGATGTGTACTCCAGAGAAGATCTCATGGGTCGCCGAGAGGCATCCTGGTTGTACAGTGGCAATAGGGCTAGAGGCTTATGACGATCGAGTCCTTCGTTTCCACGTAAACAAGGGATTCACCACAAAACAATGGCATTCCGCGGTGGAAATGCTCCGGGACAACGACTTGCGAGTGAAGACGTATCTTATATTCAAGCCACCATTCATGTCAGAAGGCGATGCACTAGTCCATACCACATCCTGGCTCACCCAAGTTGCCCCATATTCGGATGAAGTATCAGTCAATCCAATGAACATCCAGAAGAACACGATTGTTGACAGGCTATTCAGGAACAAGGAGTACCGACCTCCATGGCTATGGTCGTTGGTAGAGATGATTAGGAAATCACACGATCAACTCGAACACGAAAGTTGCAGGATCATCGTCCACCCTACGGCAGGCGGCAAGATTCGTGGAGCTCACAACTGTGGGGAATGTGACAGTGAGGTCGTCGCAGCCATCGAGAGATACTCAGTGTCTGGGGACACGATGGAGTTCGAAAATCTTGAGTGCTCGTGTCAGTCACATTGGAGAGCAGAAATAGAGAATGATAACAACCTCCCCATACCTCTTGGTTTTGGGACATTCCGCAGAGGAAACCCGACAGACATTGTTCGTGCCCCTTAGCGCAATTGACAAACTGCATCCGCCCAATGCTTAAGGGCAAATCTTCGGTGGTTGAGTCGGAATTGTGAGATTCCGGGGTGACCGATTGTCCGATGAGGAGTCAACTTTGATTGGTGAGTTCCTACAAGGTGAAGGAGAACCATCCTCATCTTGGGTAATGCTGGTTATGGGCTTCGTATCTACAATAGTGTTCCTAGTCCTATATGGGATACTTTTCCCTTCCAGTGACCTTCCAGTAATTTCTAGTGTTCTCCCTGTCTTCGATGGCGTTTTCGACTCCGGCATCTGGTTCTTCATACTCGGAGCTATGATCGGCGTCTTTGCAATATTAGGGACCATGCTAACAGAGGCAACCAGCGAGTGAGGTGAGAATGTGGGATTAATCACCGCAATGGTCACTTTTTGGTTGCTAACCCTAGTTTTATTCATACTGATAAATAGGGGAATCTGGGTATTCACCGATGTCTCCAAGAGCATGAGTATGTTCATGCTCGAGAAGGCACTTGGCCCTCCCATAGACTTCGTAGACGGGAAGAAGGGGTCAGCGGCCACCACTTGGATAATGCAAGGAGCACTTTGGCTTATCCCCTCCTCCCTGATTACCTTCTGCGGTCTTTGGCTTTCTCACGATCCTCAAGCACTTCACAGTCTTACATCATGGGGGCTAAATCCCGTATCAACCTCTTTGACCACATCTGGGATACTCATTGCAGTTTACGGATCAATGGGGATGCTCCTTATCGGATCCTCTATGCACATAGTCCCTGAGTTAGGCGCAACCTCTCTGGCTACGGAGAAGAATGCAACTCTCATGTCATTCGTTTGGACACTAGCCGTCATAGTGATGTTCGTCGCTGCAAACAAGCCAGAGATTGCCGGCATCCCTGTAATGCCAATAGCGACCATTCTCACCAACCTCGTACTACTTGCTGTAATTGTCAACATGCTTCTTACGGCTGCATCCCGAACTAGGAAGATGCCCCTACCTGCATGGATGTTGATAATTGGAATGATTTCAGCTCCAATATCCATTTTGTCTCTAGCACTCACAGGCACACTTGACTCCGGATCAGGTCAGTGGCTAGCCACTAGGTTCAGTGGGACCACATTCTTCCTGATGGTCTCAGGAGCGATACTCTACGGGTCTTCAAGGGGCAGTGGAAACCCACTATGGTCCCGATCCCTTGCCGCCGTGACTATGGCTGGTGCCATACTCTCAATCAATCCATCCGGCTTAATCGATGGAGATATCGCTTCCGACTTCCTTGGAATCAGTGCTGCAACCTTCGAACCATCTAGAAACGATATAGTAGCCGCCTCTTTCCTATTGGCACTCTCACTAGTTCCAATCATTGCGCTTTCTGCAAACGTTCTAGCAACAATGAGGGGAGATGACGTGTTTATGGAGAACCCCGACTCTCCTGGAATGCCTGAAATCAACCTAGCTGCTTTCATGGCCGTGCCCATTGCCATCGGCGGGCTTTTCGTCCACACCGATTACATCACAGGGACCAATGAACTAACTGGAATCCACACTTCCCTTGTTCTTTTGGGACTCTGGGTCGTCTTCATCCCGGCCTCTCTAGGCTCCGCTCTGTCCATATTCCCCGAGGTCTCTGGCAGGAACGTACTTTCAATCAACCGTTCTAGATGGGCATTCTGGCTGATGGCCGGTGGAGCGTTCTCCGGTCTGGTCTTCACAATGATGGCAGATTTCTCGGACATGGCTATTCTCGAAGCAACAATCGAAGAGGAGAACTCGACTGCAAACAGAATTCGCGTTCTTGGCTCGGTTCTGTTCTACGGGACAGTCATTGGTTCAGTCTTCCACTCGTTGAACATGATTAGCGGATCGTTCAGAGGGCCCCTGGCTAACGAGGAGCAAACTCCCTCATCTACGTCAATTTCCAGCCCATACATGCTAACCAAGGAGACCACGGTCAGGAAGATACTCGCACAGAGGGAGGGGAAACTCGACACAGTCGTTGTCCCAGAATCCAGCACAGAACTCCCAGGTAGCGCTACCGAGATTTGATTTGACCACATAGTCCATGGGTCAATAGCCACTGCCTCCATCGGGATATCATGAGAATAGGCTTAGTCGGCAAGCCCAATGTAGGAAAATCGACAGCCTTCTCGGCATTGACAGAGATGCCTGTAGACATCGCAAACTACCCATTTACCACAATCGATCCCAATGTAGGGGTTACTTGGATACCGCTTCCAAATCCGTGCGCTTGTTCAGATTTACGTGGAAGAAGGGAATCTTCGGGCAGGCTCGAACCCCCTAGTCCAGATGATCCTAGAGGAGGTAGCATCTGCTCGCCCAATACTGGGGCATGTTTCGGATTCAAGAGACTAGTTCCCGTAACTCTAGTCGACGTAGCTGGTTTGGTTCCGGGTGCTCATCAGGGTAGGGGCAGAGGGAACCAATTTCTCTCAGACCTTTCTAGGTGCGATGCCCTAATCCAGGTTGTTGATGTGTCTGGATCGACTGACTTAGAGGGGAATCCAGTAGGATCAGGTGGCTCCGAGCCTATTGAAGAGCATCGCTTCCTGATCTCCGAGTTGGACTCGTGGATATTGGGAATAATCCAGAACGGATGGGGCAGAGTCTCAAGAAGAGCGCAAGCAGAGGGAAACCGAGCCATCCAAGACCACCTATTGGACAGATTGACTGGAATCGGGGCCAAAGACGGACACATTTCAGAAGGAATGTCATCTGTCCATAGAGAACACCCCGACTCACCGGACATCTCATCATGGGGTGACGATGAATTGCGAACAATCGCTTCAACAATCCGAAAGAGCATGTTTCCAATCTCGATAGCAGCGAACAAAGCAGATAACCAAGCCCACTGCTGTTCAGAGTTGGAATCAGAAATAGAATCCTCTGGGGGAAGAGTGATTTTCACCAGTTCCGAAGCCGAACTCGCTCTTCGGAGGGCTTCTTCTTCCGGATTGATAAGTTACCAGCCAGGAGACTCCGAATTCGATCTCACAGAGGAGGGGGAGGGCAAACTCTCAGAAAAACAAAGAGAAGCACTGGAGTCCATTTCAGACTCTCTCTCTTCTTGGGGCGGTGGAGGACTCGTTGGCCTGGTTTCAGATGTGGTCTTCAGACAACTTTCCAGAGTTGTGTCTTACCCGGTTCAGGATGAGACTCATTGGTTGGATGGAGATGGAAAAACTCTGCCAGACGCCATTCTAGTTCCGACTGGAACCACTGCTAAGGGACTCGCGTATCAGGTTCATTCGGATCTCGGAGAAGGATTCGTCAGGGCCATTGATGCAAGATCGGGAAGGGTTATCGGAGCCGAACACGAGCTTTCTGATGGGGATGTGGTCTCCATCCAAGCAAAGACCTAGTCTTCGGATAGCTCGATTATCAACTCGTAGTTCACAGCTGTCCAAGTGATGTCAAAGTCCTCATCGTCGTCAATCACTTCCCCTGCCAATGGGACTGGTACGGCTTCGATATCAGCAGTGATCGTGGCAATCCAGACGCCCCTCCCCCTCCCTCCGTCGTTCCAAAGCTCCCTGATTTCTTGCTCGGTCATATTCTCCTCGGTGTAACTCTCACCAGTATAGCCCTCAGTGACGTCCCACCTCATGGTGAATCCCCCATCACCTCCTCCAGAGCATGCTCCGTCTGCCGTCTGATCATCTACTCCCTCAATGTCACTTAGATCACTTACCCCATCTACACTGTCCGTGAATCCTGGCCCCGCCTCGTCGTTGTCGAAGCATGAGACCTGTAATTGCACGTATCCTATGCTTAGGTCTGACTCGACCATCAAGTCGAAGAATGAGTCATGGCTCTCTCCGTCGCCAAGCGAAACCGACTCTGTCACCGTTGTGGAACCCTCTTCGAAAACAACCTGTAGAGAACCGGAAAGCCCGGAAGACCCGCCACTACCAACATCATCGTCTATCAGAGAGGGGAGGGCCTCGAAATATATCGGAAAGGCTACGAGGAAAACCACGGTTCCCGCCAGGGTCTTTACCTTCTGGGGCGTATCTACCAAGTCTTGGAAGTCCATGTCCGCTTCGCTCCTCGCTCTTCAGACTCCCTATCAATTTCTCTGCCAATGCGAATCATTCTAGCATCAATCATCAATCTTGGAGGCCCCCCCAACCTCCTATGTCTACTCCCTCCTTGGAGAACATCTTCCTTGATTTTC